>NZ_JBHXEM010000127.1:0-24840 GCF_042724755.1 Kitasatospora sp. NPDC127067
GCTCCCGGCGTACCGGGAGCGGGGCTTGCGTCGTGTCCGTACGGTCGCCGGGCTACGGCTTCGCCGGGTCCTCCGCCCCCTTCGCCGCCGGGATCGGCTCGGTCGCCCGGTAGCGCGGCGAGGCCGGGTCGGCCAGCGCGGACGGCGCGGCCTGCTCGGCGGCCGGCACCGGCGAGGGCGCGATCACCACGCCGGTCGCCCCGGCCGCGGCCGCCGGGACCTCCTCCTTGACCTTGATCCCGGCCCGGTCGAAGGCCGCCTTCAGCCGCTGGCGCAGCGCCCGGGAGACGGCGGCCGCCTTGCCCGGGGCGGTCCGGGCCTCGATCCGCAGCACCACCGAGTCCGAGGCGACCGACTCCACGCCCAGGATCGACACCGGCGCCCAGACCAGCTCGTCGTACGGGGCCTCCTTGGCCATCTCCTCGGCCGTCGCCAGGATCAGGTCCTCGACCCGGAGCAGGTCCTCCTTGTACCCGACCTGCACGTCCACCGAGGCGGTCGCCCAGCCCTGGCTCATGTTGGCGATCCGCTTCACCTCGCCGTTGCGGATGTACCAGATCTCGCCGTTCGCCCCGCGCAGCTTGGTGACCCGCAGGCCGACCTCCAGCACGGTGCCGGTGGCCACCCCGGTGTCGATCTCGTCGCCGACGCCGTACTGATCCTCCATGATCATGAAGACCCCGGAGAGGAAGTCGGTGACCAGGTTGCGGGCGCCGAAACCGATCGCCACACCGGCCACACCGGCGCTCGCCAGCAGCGGCGCCAGGTTGACCCCCAGCGCGGACAGCACCATCAGCGCCGCCGTGCCCAGGATCGTGAAGGAGGCGACGCTGCGCAGCACCGAGCCGATCGCCTCCGAACGCTGCTGGCGCCGCTCCGTGTTCACCACCCCGGTGTTGGCCAGCAGCCCGCCCAGCCGGCTCTCCTCCTGGTGCTCGGAGGTGCGCGCCATCCGCCCTATCAGCTGGGTGATGAGCTTGCGCACCACGGCCCGCAGCACCAGGGACAGCACGATGATGAAGACGATCCGCAGCCCCGAGGCCAGCCAGCCCTGCCAGTGGGTGTCGAACCAGCTGGCGGCCTGCCGGGTGGTCTCGGAGACCTCCTGCGCGCTGGTCGGGATCCGCAGGTCGAGCTCGGGCAGCTGCGCGGTGGGGCTTGGGGCCGGCGTCGGAGTGGTGAGCGTCGAGGACGCGTCGGACGGACCGGTGGCACCGGAGCTGAACACGTGCAGGCCTTCCTTGCCGGGTGAGTGGCGGGCCCGCACCGCCGAGGAGCGGCCCGCGGACCGTGAGCGTCAGCCTATCCGCCGCCGCATGCCCGTCCGGACCGGCCGGGAACCTCCCGCGAGCGTGCCCGAGGGCGTACGGAGCGTCCCGAACGCCCCGTCAACGCACCCGTACGCTCCCCCCGCACCCCGGCGCCGAGGCCCTCCAGGGCAGTCGGGACACTGCTCCGGACGGCCGAACCCTGCCCCCGGAGGGCGACCCGGCAGGGTCACCGGGGCGCGCCGCACCGCCACCCGGGTGCAACCCGACCTTCCCCCGGGCATACCGGCTATGACAGAGACCACACCCGGAGTTCACGTCAGGTCCGTTACACAGGAGTGGTGGCGCCGTACAAAGGCGTAAGGCGACACTGGGGGAGATCGCGCACGCGTGGCGCGATCCAACCGCTCGTCCCGGCGCGAGCCACGCGCCGCAGGCGTCCAAGGAGGCATCCGTGCCGCATGTCCTGGTCCTCAACGCGTCCTACGAGCCACTCGGCGTCGTATCGATGCGCCGCGCACTCATCCTGGTCCTCAACCACAAGGCGGTCAGCCTGGAGGACTCGGGAGTCACTCTGCACAGCGCCACCAGCGCCCTTCCGGCGCCGTCCGTCGTCCGCCTGACCCGCTTCGTGCGGGTCCCCTTCTGCGGGCCCGTCCCGCTCACCCGCCGGGCGCTGTTCGCCCGCGACCACGGCCGCTGCGTCTACTGCGGGGCCGCCGCCACCAGCGTCGACCACGTCATCCCGCGCAGCCGCGGTGGCCAGCACCGGTGGGACAACGTCGTGGCGGCCTGCCGCCGCTGCAACCACACCAAGGCCGACCGCCACCTCACCGAACTCGGCTGGCGGATGAAACGACCACCCGCGCCGCCCAGCGGCCTGGCCTGGCGCATCATCGGCACCGGGATCAAGGACCCGCGGTGGCGGCCGTACCTGGAGCCCTACGGCGGCGGCGACCAGCTGCGCGCCCCGCAGTGGGGCGAGCACGAGCACCGCGACCATACCGAGCAGCCGGTCCACCCCGTCCCGCTCGGCCGGGCGCACCCCGGCCACCCCGCCCCCGCCCGCCGCGGCGAGCAGCCCGAACCGCTCTCCGCCTGACCCCAGCTCCACAAGGGCCCGCCCGTCACACCGTCGGTACGCGCCTCATGGGCCGCCGAGCCCCCCGCACCGGGGAGCCGGCGGCCCGCCGCGTTCCTGGGGCCGCTCCTTCCGGGGCCGCTCCTTCCGAGGCCCCTGCCGCCGGGCCCGGCCCGGCCGCTACGGCTTGGTGGCCGCCGGGGGCGCCGCCGGGCCGCCCGGCACGCCGCCGGGCTGGACGGGCTGGGCGGGCTGCCCGGCCGGGGGCTGCGGTGCGGCCGGCGGGGTCACGGCGTACAGCTCGACACCCCACAGCGAGTAGCCGTACTTGGTCGCCCGCGCCACGCCCTGCACCCGGACGTACCGGACGCCGGGCGCGTCGAAGCGCACCGTCTCGTCGCCGCCCTTGCCGTTGTCCACCGTCGCCGCGTCCGTCCAGGAGTTCCCGTCCGCCGAGACCTGGATCCGGTACGAGGCGGCGTACGCGGCCTGCCAGTGCAGCACCGCCGCGCCCAGCCGGGTCGCCTGCGGCAGCTCCAGCCGCACCCAGGCGTCGTCCTTGGGCGGCGAGGACCAGCGGGTCTTCGGATCGCCGTCGGTGACCGCCGAGGCCGGGAAGTTCGCCGTCTCGTCGCCCGAGGAGGTGGCCTTCGCGCCGGCCGCCAGGTCCGGACCGCCGGTGGGCGGCACCACGTGCACCTGGAGCACCTGCCGGACGGTGGTGGTGCCGGCCACGAACTGCACCGGCACCCGGTACGTCCCGGACGGCGTCTCCGCGGTGGCGCCCACCAGCAGCGGCACGCCCACCCGGCCGCCGCGCGGCACGGTCACCGGGCCGGCCGGGGTCACGGTCAGGCCCTTCGCGGCGGCCGGCACCTCGGTGCGCAGCTCGCCCGTGGTGCCCTCGGGGCGGCCTGCCTCCACGGTGGCCCGGGTCGTCACCGGCGCGGAGGCGCCGGTGACCACGTCCAGGGCCGGGTCGGAGAGGCTCAGCCGGGCCGCCGGGGCGTCCGAGTACCACGGGATCACCTGGTTGACCACCGGCGGGTCGCCGCCGGGCTTCCAGGTCAGCCGGAACGCGTCGGCCGGCTGCCCGCCGGCCGGCAGCTCGTTGTAGCCGGGCTGCACGGTGCCGATGTCGGCCCAGGTGCCGTCGGCCCGGCGCACCGCGACGGTGGCGGTGGCGCGCACCGCCGGGTCGGTCAGCACGGTGAGCCGGTCCAGCGGGCGGGCCGCGCCGAGCTCGACGACCAGCGGCTCGTCCATCGCGGTCGGCGCCTTGGCGGCCCGGTACGCGGTGTCCGGGTTGCCGTCCAGCACGGCGGCGGCGGAGGAGCCGGGCGCCGCGTCGGGACCGCCGCTGACGCTGGCCGGGGACTCGTCCGGGGCGGTGACGGTGAACTCGCGCACCGCGACGGCGGTCTTCTGCGCGGCGGTGGCCCGCAGCCGCACCGCCCGCACCACGGTGCCCGGCGGCAGTTGGGCGCTGACCGTCCTCTGGTTCCTGACGGTGGCGAGCTGCTTCCAGCCGCCCTCGCCGGTCGAGTACTCCAGCACGCCGTCACGGATGTAGTCGTCCGCGGCGGACCGGGCGTCCGGGCCGTTGCCCCAGCCGCCCATCAGCACGGTCACGCCGCTGACCGGGCGGCCCGCGCCGAGGTCCAGGCCGACCGCGTCGCCGGGCTGCGGGGGAGCGGAGCTCCAGTAGAACGTGTCGGCCACGCCGTCGGTCATCAGCGCGGGCAGGTGGTCCTGCGCGGTGCCCATGGTGGTGGTCGGGGTGAGCCCGCCGCCGCCCACGCCCGACCAGTTGTCGGCGGCGCGCACGGCGCGGTCCAGGAACGGGCCGAGCACCCCGGCGCCGACGGTGGCCGGGGCCCGGTCCAGCTGCTCGCGCAGCCGGTTGAGCTCGACCCGGGCCTTCCAGGCCGCGGCGCCGTCGCCGCCGTGCTGCGCCAGCACCATGTCGAGGGCGGCCTGCCCGGCCAGCCCGTAGTCGCGCAGCGGGCCCAGCCAGGGCGCGGCCTCGCCGGCCAGCTGGGCGGTGGCCGGGGTGCCGGCCAGGGTCTGCTGGGCGGTGGCCATGGCGGCGAGGGCCTCCCGCAGCGGGGCGGCGGCCTCGATCAGCCGGGCGAGGTCGGGGGTGGCGCCGGAGGTGGGCTCGGCCGCCGCCCAGAACCGGTCCAGCAGCGGCGTCAGATAGCCGGACTCCTGCTTGGACAGCGGCGAGGAAGTGCTGTTGCCGGCCAGCGCGAGGACCGCGGACAGCGCCGTCCCGGCGGGCGTCGGGGCGGCGCCGGTCGGCCCGGCCAGCGAGCGCACGGCGGCCTGCCAGGACTCCTCCGGCTTGTACCCGGCCGGGTTCCAGGCGAAGTCGCCGGCCGTCGAGACGGCGATCCGGGAGGCCACCGGCTGCTGCATCGCGCCGGTCAGCAGCACCGCCGAGCGGGTGGCCACCTCCGGGTCGCGCCCGGTGTAGGCGCCGAGGAAGAGCCGGTCCGGGGTGGCGTCGTTGACCGGGTAGTTGTCCATGGTGAGCAGCGGGCGCCCGTACAGCCCGGCGGTGTCCGAGGCCTGGGCACCAGTGATCTTCTCCGGGATCACCCCGACCCCGCTCCAGGCCACCTGCACGCCCTCCGGCAGCGCCGCCGCCAGCGCCTTGCGGTACGGGGTGGAGCCCTGCTGGTGGTACTCGGTGGGGACGACGGACAGCGGCGCCAGGCCCGGGTTCCGCGCGATCAGCCGGTCCTGCACCTTCCGCACCAGCGCGGCCTGCGCCTTGGCGGCCGCGGCGGGCCCGGTGCCGTACTCGTCCCGGTCGTCGCCGCAGTGCCACTCGTCGTAGCTGACGTCCAGGAACTGCAGCTGGAAGGCGGTGAAACCGAGCCCCCGCAGCCCGTCCAGCTTCTTCACCAGCGCGTCCACGTCCTTGCCGGAGCTGAAGCAGAAGGACTGCCCCGGGTCGATCGCGTAGCCGAGCACCACGTGGTTCTGCCGCGCCCGGAAGCCCAGTTCGCGCAACTCCTCGGCCTGGGCGGCGGGGTAGGCGTTGCGCCAGCGGGAAAGACGGTACGGGTCGTCACCGGGGGCGTAGAGGTAGAAGTTCTGCTTGGAGCGGCCCAGGAAGTCGACCTGCTCCAGGCGCTGCTGGGCGGTCCACGGGGTGCCGTAGAAGGCCTCCGCGGTGCCGCGCACCGGCGCGCCGGTCGGCCAGTCCCGCAGCGTGATCCCGGGCAGGCCGAGCCCGGCCGCACCGGGCGCCTGCCCCTGCCCGGCCGGTACGGCGGCGAGCAGCTGACGCAGGCTCTGCGCGGCGTAGAAGGTGCCGGTGGCGTCCACGCCGGCCAGCACCACGGCGCCGTACGTGCCGCCGCCCTGGGCGGGCAGCTGACCGGCCGACAGCACGTACCCGCCGGCCGGCATCCCCGCGGTCGTCGGCCCGGTGCCGTCCTTGCCGCCGGCCGCCGCGGACAGCTGCCGCAGCACCCGGTCCACCTCGCCGCCGGCGCCCTCGGCGGGCCCGCCGACGTACACCACCAGCGAACCGGCGGCCGGCGTCCCGCCGTCCGGCTGCGGCGTCACATCGCGCGCCCCGGCGACCTCCAGCACCTCGTGCACGGCCCGCACCGCGCCCTGGTCCACCTTGGGCGCGGTCACCAGCGCCACGGCCGACGGCACCGTGACGGGCCTGCCCGCCACCGTCTGCTGCTGCGGCTTCGGGAACACCCTCGGGTCGGTCACGCTGCCCAGCGGCGTCTGCGGCGCGGCGCTCACCACGTCCGGCGCCGAGACCGCCGAAGCCGCCGCGTACGCCGTCGACGGCAACGAACCGGCCAGCAGCCCGCCGACCACCGCCGCGGCCGCGACCCCGGCCGCGATCTGCATCGTCCGCCGCCCCGGCCGGCCCGCGGCCCGCCCGGCCCGCTCCGCCCGCTCCTCGCGCACCGAGGCCAGCAGCGGCTCCGTGCCCTTGAGGTCGGCGATCAGCCGGTCCGCCGTCCGCGGCGCCAGCTGACGGCACGTCCGCGCCGTCGCCCGCCGCGCCACCACCGCCGCGGGGTGCTGCAGCACCTCCCGCAACGCCGGACTCTGCTCCAACTGCGACCGCAGCCGCCGCCCGGCCGCAACGGACACTCGGGCTTGCACAGGAGCCTCCTCGCCAGGCCGGAACCACATCCCGGCAACCCCACCAGCTGGCCAATCCGGTGTCAATGTCACCGACAGCTACGCCTGGATTGCCCTGCTTCATTCCCTTGTGGAGACCAGGGCCGACCCCTGGTGCGGAGCGGCCGCGACCAGCAGAATCGGCGTCACGGTGCGACACCGTGTCAATCGTGCTCGGGGGAAGGGGACAACGGATGGTTCCACCGTCACCGCGCCGGTGGCTGCCGGCCCTGATCGCGGTCGGCCTGCTCCCCCGGCCGTTCCGTCCGGCACCGTCGTGTCGCGCTGGGTGATCGTGGTGTCACACGGGTAGGACTGTGGCTGTCCCGACCGGGCGTTGCCGAGACATCGCAGGAGCCGCGAGTGGCCGCTTACCACGACAGTGACGGAGCCGAGCAGGTGCCGGCGCAGGACGCTCCGCCGCCGCCCGCCGAACTGGTGGCGCTGGCGCAGGCGTACGGGGTGGACACCCGGTACCCGGGGGCCGGCGGGCAGACGGTGGGGGCGCGGACGCTGGTCGCGGTGCTGGGGGCGATGGGGGTGGTGGCCGGGACGCCGCAGGAGGCGCGGGAGGCGCTGGAGCGTCACCGGGCCGGGCAGCGGGCCCGGTTGCTGCCGCCGTGCGTGGTGGTGCGGCAGGGGAGGCGGGCGGCGCTGGACGTGCCGGCGGACGCCCGGCTGCGGGTTGAGCTGGAGGACGGGGGCAGCTGGGAGCTGCCGCGGGGGCACTCGCACTGGGTGCCGGGGGACCTGCCGCTGGGGCGTCATGTGCTCACGGCGCGGAGCGGCGAACGGACGGCGCGGGCCGCGCTGATCGTCGCCCCCGAGCGGCTGCCGCAGCTGTCCGGCCGCAGCTGGGGGTTCCTCGCCCAGCTGTACTCGGTGCTGTCCGAGCGCTCGTGGGGCATGGGCGACCTCGGCGACCTGGTCGAGCTGGCCCGGTGGGCGGGGGCGGGCCTCGGCGCGGGCTTCGTGCAGATCAATCCGCTGCACCAGGCGCTGCCCGGCGCCCCCTCCGACCCGTCCCCGTACCGCCCGTCCTCGCGCCGTTTCGCCGACCCGGTGCACCTGCGGGTCGAGGACGTCCCCGAGTACGCGTACCTGACCGCGGAGCAACGACGAAGGGCCGAGGAGCCGGCCCGGGGCGCCGCCCGGCTGCGCGAGGAGGTCCTCGGCCACGACGCGCTGATCGACCGGGATGCCGTCTGGCAGCTCAAGCGCGAGGCCCTGGAGCTGCTGCACGAGGTGCCGCGCGGCCCCGGCCGCCAGGCCGAGTACGAGGCGTACCTGCGCCGTGAGGGCGAGTGGCTGCGCCGGCACGCCCTGTGGAACGCCCTCGCCGAGGAGCACGGCCCGGACCGGCAGCACTGGCCGAAGGGCCTGCGTCACCCGGACGGCCCACAGGTCGAGCAGGCGGAGAAGGAGCTCGCGGAGCGGGTCGAGTTCCACCGCTGGCTCGCCTGGCAGGTCGACCAGCAGCTCGCCCACGCCCAGCGGGCCGCCCGCGGGGCCGGCATGCCGGTCGGTCTGATCCACGACCTGGCCGTGGGCGTCCATCCGGACGGTGCGGACGCCTGGGCGCTGCAGGACGTGCTGGCCGACGGCATCTCGGTCGGCGCCCCGCCGGACGCCTTCAACGCCCACGGCCAGGACTGGGGCCTGCCGCCCTGGCGGCCGGACGCGCTCGCCGAGGCCGGCTACGCCCCGTTCGCGGAGCTGCTGCGGGCCACCGCCCGGCACGCCGGGGCGCTGCGGATCGACCATGTCATGGGCCTGTTCCGGCTCTGGTGGGTGCCGAAGGGCCATCCGCCGACCGAGGGCGCGTACGTGCGCTACGACGCGGAGGCGATGCTCGGCGTGCTGGCGCTGGAGGCGCACCGGGCCGGTACGGCGGTGATCGGCGAGGACCTCGGCACGGTGGAGCCGGGCGTGCGGGAGGAGCTGGCGGAGCGCGGGGTGCTGGGCACGTCCGTCCTCTGGTTCGAGCGGGACTGGCAGGCCGGCGGCGCGATCCTCGGCCCGGACCGCTGGCGGCCGGGCTGCCTGGCCACCCTCACCACCCACGACCTGCCCAGCACCGCGGCCCGGCTCTCCGGCGAGCACGTCGAGCTGCGGCACCGGCTGGGCCTGCTGGCCCGGCCGCTGGGGGAGGAGCAGGAGCAGGCGGCGGCGGAGCTGGCGGACTGGCGGGCCGAGCTGGCCGGGCTGGGGCTGCTGGGCCCGGACGAGCCGCTGACGATGCCCGTGCTGTACCGCTTCCTGCGGGCCACCCCGGCGGAGCTGGTCGGGGTCTGGCTGCCGGACCTGGTCGGCGACCCGCGCCCGCAGAACCTGCCCGGCACCTGGGACCAGTACCCGAACTGGCGCCTGCCGGTCGCCGACGGCTCCGGCGGGCCGGTCACCCTGGAACGCCTCGCCACCGCCCCCGCCGCCGGCCTGCTGGCCCAGCTGCTCGCCGTGCCCGACTTCCTGCCCGACTCCGTCAGGCGGACCCCGACGCGCGCCGTCCCGTAAGCGGCGGGTAAGTTGGAAACGTGGACAAGAGGAACGCTTTGCGAGCCGGCGCGGTCTGCGCAACGGTCACGCTGATGATGCTGCTGTCGTCGCCCGCCATGGCCTTCACCAGGGACGACGGTGACGACCCGGGTTCCGGCCTGAGTGTCGGTGAGACCATCGGCCTGTACGTGGTGGTCCCGCTCGTCTCCTTCGTGATCATCGCCGCCCTGGCCGCTCTGCCGTACGGCAGCAAGGCCAAGAAGAACTAACTCCTCGTAGAGGCGAGCGCCGCGTCCACCAGGACGCGCACGACGTCCACCAGGACCCGCACGACCCCGAAGGGGCGCCGGACGATCCCGTCCGGCGCCCCTTCGGCTGTTCGCGCACCGTCAGCGGGCCCCCGCCGCACGGTCGGCGTCCTGGGCCTTGAGGGCGCGCTCGACGCCCGCCCGCGCCTCGACGACCTGGCGCCGCAGCGCCGGCGCCGGCTCGGCCGAGGCCAGCCACGCGTCCGTGGCCTCCAGGGTCGCGGCCGTCACCTGCAGGCCCGGGTACAGCCCGACGATGATCTGCTGCGAGATCTCGTGGCTGCGGGTCTCCCAGACGCCCTTGACCGCCGCGAAGTACTTCGCCGCGAACGGCGCGAGCAGCTCGCGCTGGTCGGACTGCTGGAAGCCGGCGATGACGGCCTCCTGCACATAGTTCGTCAGCTTGTCGGACTCGACCACCGACGCCCAGGCCTGCGCCTTGGCCTCGGCGGTCGGCCGGGCGGCGCGGCAGGTGGCCGCGTGCTCCTGGCCGGCCGCGGTGTTGTCCCGCTGCAGCTCGGCGGCGATGGCGGCCTCGTCGGCCCGGCCGGTGGCCGCGAGTCGGGTGAGCAGGGTCCAGCGCAGCTCGGTGTCGACCGCGAGGCCCTTGATCTCGGCCGAGCCGTCCAGCAGCCCGGCGAGCAGGCCCAGCTGACCGTCCGTACGGGCGACCGAGGCGAGGGCGCGGGCCCAGGCCAGCTGGTGGTCGCTGCCGGGCTCGGCGGCGCGCAGGTGCTCCTCCGCGGCGGCGGCCCAGCGGTCGAGGCCCTGCTCGCGCCACTGCGGGTCGGTGTAGGCGTCGAGGGCGAGCTTGACCTGGCGGTGCACGGACTGCACCACGCCGATGTCGCTCTCGCGCCCGATGCCGGACAGCGCCAGCGCCAGGTAGTCGCGGGCGGCCAGCTCGCCGTCGCGGGTCATGTCCCAGGCGGAGGCCCAGCACAGCGCGCGCGGCAGCGAGTCGACGAAGGCGCCGAGGTGCTCGGTGACGACGGCCAGCGAGTCCTCGTCGAGCCGGATCTTGGCGTACGAGAGGTCGTCGTCGTTCAGCAGCACGACGGCCGGGCGGTGGCGGCCGACCAGCTCCGGCACCTCGGTGCGCGGGCCGTCGACGTCCAGCTCGATCCGGTCGGTGCGCACCAGCGTGTCGCCGTTCAGCTCGTACAGGCCGATCGCGATGCGGTGCGGCCGCAGCACGGCCTCGCCCTTGGCGCCGGCGGGCAGCGCGGGGGCCTCCTGGAGCACCGCGAAGGACTCGATGTCGCCGTCGGTGTTCACCGTGATCGAGGGCCGCAGCACGTTGATGCCGGCGGTCTCCAGCCAGGCCTTGGACCAGGCCTTGAGGTCGCGGCCGCTGGCCTCCTCCAGGGCGCCGAGCAGGTCGCTGAGCCGGGTGTTGCCCCAGGCGTGGCGCTTGAAGTACGCCTGCACGCCCTGGAAGAAGGCGTCCTGGCCGACGTACGCCACCAGCTGCTTGAGCACCGAGGCGCCCTTGGCGTAGGTGATGCCGTCGAAGTTGACCTGGACGTCCTCCAGGTCGTTGATCTCCGCCATGATCGGGTGGGTGGACGGCAGCTGGTCCTGCCGGTACGCCCAGGTCTTCATCTGGTTGGCGAAGGTGGTCCAGGAGTGCGGCCACTTGGAGCCGGGGGCCTCGGCCTGGCAGACCGCCTCGGCGTAGGTCGCGAAGGACTCGTTCAGCCAGAGGTCGTTCCACCACTCCATGGTGACGAGGTCGCCGAACCACATGTGGGCGAGCTCGTGCAGGATCGTCGCGGCGCGGGCCTCGTAGGCGGCGTCGGTGACCTTGGAGCGGAACACGTACTGGTCGCGCAGGGTGACGGCGCCCGCGTTCTCCATCGCGCCGGCGTTGAACTCCGGGACGAAGAGCTGGTCGTACTTGGCGAACGGGTACGGGAAGTCGAACTTCTCCTGGAAGAAGTCGAAGCCCTGCTTGGTGACCTCGAAGACGGCCTCCGGGTCCAGGAACTCGCGCAGCGAGGGCCGGCAGTAGATGCCCAGCGGCACCTTCTGCTCGCCGTTCTCGTAGGTGTCGAAGACCCCGACGTACGGGCCGGCGACGAGCGCGGTGATGTAGCTGGAGATCCGGCCGGTGGGCTCGAAGGTCCAGACCCGGGTGTCGCCCTCGCCGACCGGCTCCGGGGTCGGCGAGTTGGAGACCACGACCCAGCCGTTCGGCGCGGTCACGGTGAACGCGAACGCGGCCTTCAGGTCGGGCTGCTCGAAGTTGGCGAAGACCCGGCGGGCGTCCGGCACCTCGAACTGGGTGTACAGGTAGGTCTCGCCGTCGACCGGGTCGACGAACCGGTGCAGGCCCTCACCGGTGTTGGTGTACTCGCAGGTCGCGACGACCCGCAGCTCGTTCTCGGCCGCCAGGCCCGGCAGCGGGATGCGGCTGTCGGCGAAGCTCGCCGGGTCGAGCCGCACGCCGTTGAGGACGACCTCCTCGACGCTCGGGGCGACGAGGTCGATGAACGTCTCCGCGCCGGGGGTGGTGGCGGTGAACCGGACCACGGTGGTGGACCGGAAGGTACCGCCTTCACGGGCCGAACCGAGGTCGAGCTCGATGTCGTACGCGTCCACGTGGAGGAGGTCGGCCCGGGTGCGGGCCTCCTCACGGGTCAGGTTTGTGCCGGGCACTCGCTGCACTCCTTTGTCAGACTGATGCTCCGAATCCTCGCACGTCCAACGGACGGGGCGGCCGAAAAGTCGCGGGCGGGGCGGGCCCGGGCGATCAGCCCGTTCCCGCCCCGCCCGCGTGGCCCGCGACGAGGGGTCATGCCCCGGTCGTCACCCGGCCGTCACCCCGGTCCACCCAACCCACCCGGTCCACCCGGGTCGTCGGTCGGCCGCCGGTCGGTCGTCGGCCCGGCGTCACTTCTTCCACTTGGTCAGCGGACCGTCGCTGGCGCTGAAGCGGCGGAACGCGTAGACCGCGGCGCCGTCGTCCGAGATCAGGTACTCGGAGCTGCTGCTGCCGATGCCCATGCTGCTCGGCATGGTCATGGTGCCGAGGTCGGACAGCGAGCCGTCGGTCGGCGAGAGCGTCACCAGCCGGGCCGGCTTGTTGTAGCCCTGGTCGACGACCGCGCGGACCTTGCCGTCCTTGTCGGTCCCGGCCACCAGGCGCATGTCGTTGCTCGTCGAGCCGGAGGTGGCCGCCCACAGCCGCTTGCCGGTGGTCAGGTCGTAGGCGTTGATGCCCGGCTTGCCGCCGCTGACCTGGACGTACAGCGTGGTGCCGCTGACCACGTTGCGGGTGAGGGCCTCGTCCTGGCCGGAGAGGCGCAGGCTGTCCGAACCGGGCTCCTTGACGGACATCTGGTTGCCCGGCTTGTTGTCCTTGTCGAACGGCAGGATGTAGTCGCCCTGCGGGCCGCTGGACATCAGCAGCACCAGCGGCTTGTCCTGGACGACCGAGTCGACCTGCTCGATGCTGCCGGTGAGGGTGATCGGGGCGCTGGTCGGCTTGCCGGTCTCGGCGTTGACGACGACCAGCTGCGACTTCGGGCCGGTGGTGCCGTAGCAGCGGTCGCTGACCGCGATCTGGACGCCGGCCGCCTTGCCGCGCACCGAGCAGTCCTTGTCGCGCGGCTGGAACTGCCAGGCCGGCTGGCCGTTGGCGATGTTCAGGGCGCCGACCATGTTGCCGCCGACGGCGACCACGTTCTCGGTGACGCTGAGGGTCGGCGAGGACATCCGGTCGGCCGAGACCTTGACGCTCCAGAGCAGCTTGCCCTGGGTCAGGTCGACGGCGCCGACGGTGGAGCAGTCGCTGTCACCGGTGTTGAAGGAGACGGCGGCGACGCCCTTGGAGTTGGCGCCGTAGGAGGCGGTGCACAGCTCCTTGCTGCCGGCCGGGACGGGAACGGTCCAGGCCTCCTTGCCGTCGGTCAGGTTGTAGGCCTTGATGCCGGAACCGTCGACGCGCACGGCGAGCTTGTCGGTGCCCCAGACGCCGAGCAGCTGGGTCGAGGTGTCCGCGCCGGCCGGCTTGGGGACGCTCCAGGCGACGTTGAAGCTGCCGCCCTTGGGCCCGGGGCCGGGGGTCGGGCCGCTGCTGGTCCCGCCGTTGTCGGTGGTGCCGCCGCTGTCCGCGGCGACCGGGCCCGGGGCCGGGTCGGGGTCGGGCTTGGGGTCCTTGAGCAGGACGACCAGGGCGACCACGATCGAGATCGCCAGCACACCGCCGATGATCCCGCCCCACAGCATCACGGGGTTGCGCTGCTTGGGCGGGACGGGCGCGACGGGGTAGCTGTACCCGGGCTGCTGTTGCTGCTGCGGGTAGTTGTAGCCGCCGGTGTTGTAGGCCTGCCCGGCGTTCGGGGCGCCGTACGGGGAACCGGGGACCGGGTCGTACGGGCCGAGCGGGGCGGTGCCGGGCGGCGGCGGGGCCTGGCTGGGGAACCCGGCCGCGGTCGGCGCGTACGCCGCGTACTCCGGGCTGCCGGCGGGCGGCTGCGCGGGCGGTGCCGGCGGTTGGGCGGGCTGCGGGCCCGCGGGCGCGGCCGGGCCCGGGACGGCCGCGCCGTCGAGCTGCGTCATCTGGTCCGCGACGGCGGCCGGATCCACACCGCCGCCCGGCGGGCGCCCGAACGAGACGCCCCGGTTGTCCTGCGGACCGTTGCCGGGCGTTTCGCCTGCCCCCGGCGTAGGGTGATCCCCTGCCATCTGATTCCCCGTCATGTCTGGAAGCGTCCCCTTGCCGGTGCCGTCCACGGCTCCGAGGGGACGGGTGAGAATTGGGCACCATGCTAGTGGTGTGTCGTTTTCGGCCGCCGCCAGGACAGCCGATCCCCGTCTCCGCAGGTCCAGGCCGCGCAACACCTTCACCCCCCGATCACCGCGCCCCCACGCCCGCGCCCCGGCGCTCCGGTCCGCGCCGGTCGGCCGCCGTCCCCGTCCGGGGCCCCGTCCGCCCCGGGCGGGACCCCCGGCCGGGACCCCTGCCCGGGCCCCCGGGCCGTACCCTTCAGGAGTTGAAGGGGACGCCCGGCGGAGGGGTCCCCGCCCTGGGAGGGTGGATCATGTCGACGGACACACCGGGCTCGCAGTCGTCGCTGCACCGGGCGAACCTGGAACGGGTGCTCCGCGCGGTGCGGATGGCCGGCTCGCTGACCCAGGCCGAGATCGCCCGCGGCACCGGACTGTCCGCGGCCACCGTGTCCAACATCGTGCGGGAGTTGAAGGAGAGCGGCACCGTCGTGGTCGCCGACACCTCCTCCGGCGGCCGCCGCGCGCGCAGCGTCTCGCTCAGCGGGGACGCCGGCATCGTGGTCGGCATCGACTTCGGCCACACCCACCTGCGTGTCGCGGTCGGCAACCTGGCCCACCGGGTGCTGGCCGAGGAGAGCGCCCCGATCGACGTCGACGTCTCCGCCCAGCAGGGCTTCGACCGCGCCGAGGCGATGGTCGAGCGACTGCTGGCGCAGGCCGGGTTCCGCCCCGACAAGGTGATCGGCGTCGGCCTCGGCGTGCCCGGCCCGATCGACGTGGAGACCGGCGCGCTCGGCTCCACCGCGATCCTGCCCGGCTGGACGGGCATCGCCCCGGGCCGGGAGCTGACCGAGCGGCTCGGCATGCCGGTGCACGTGGACAACGACGCCAACCTGGGCGCGCTCGGCGAACTGGTCTGGGGCGCCGGCCGCGGGCTGAGCGACCTCGCCTACATCAAGGTCGCCAGCGGCGTCGGCGCCGGGCTGGTGGTGAACGGGCAGATCTACCGCGGGCCGGGCGGCACCGCGGGTGAGATCGGGCACATCACCCTGGACGAGGCCGGGCCGGTCTGCCGCTGCGGCAACCGCGGCTGCCTGGAGACCTTCGTCGGCTCCCGCTACCTGCTCTCGCTGCTCGTCCCCACCCTCGGCCCGGACCTCAGCCTGCCCCGGGTGGTCGAGCTGGCCCAGCAGGGCGACCTCGGCTGCCGCCGGGTGATCGCCGACGCGGGCCGGCAGATCGGCACCGGCGTCGCCACCCTGTGCAACCTGCTCAACCCGCGCCGGGTGATCCTCGGCGGGGACCTCGCCGAGGCCGGCGAGCTGGTGCTCGCCCCGATCCGCGACTCGGTGGCCCGCTACGCGATCCCGAGTGCCGCCCGTCAGCTCTCGGTCGTCCCCGGCACGCTCGGCGGCCGGGCCGAGGTGCTCGGGGCGCTGGCCCTGGTGATGAGCGAGATGGGGGAGTCCGGCGCGCTCGGCCGCGCCTGACGCCGCCGGCCGGCGCACCGCGGACGGCGCACCGCGGACGGGGGCGTCCCGAACGTCCCGTCCCGAACGGTCGGCTCCGACCGGATAAGCATGGTCGAACGCCAGTGCGTCAATCCGGCGTGACCCGCCTCCCCCGCCCGACCTCCCGGAATGGCGGTAACGAACGGTGGCACCGGGCGCGCCGCTCGGCGTCCGGGAGGCGGACATTAGACTCGACCGGTCGGCCCCGGCCGGGACCGCCGGCGTGGCACCGGACCGGGCAGCGACGCCCGTCGGACTTTCCGTGGTCCGCGAACACTGAACGAGGAGGAACGGGTGGCCCTGCTGACCCGCATTCGGGGACCGCGCGATCTCGACCGGCTCACGCCCGGACAGCTGGCCGCACTGGCCCAGGAGATCCGGACCTTCCTGGTGACCGAGGTCTCCAAGACGGGTGGCCACCTCGGGCCCAACCTCGGCGTGGTGGAGCTGACCATCGCGCTGCACCGGGTCTTCGACTCGCCGCGCGACCGCATCCTCTTCGACACCGGCCACCAGAGCTACGTCCACAAGCTGCTCACCGGCCGCCAGGACTTCTCCCGGCTGCGGATGAAGGGCGGCCTGTCCGGCTACCCGTCCCGCGCCGAGTCCGAGCACGACGTGATCGAGAACTCGCACGCCTCCACCGTCCTCTCCTACGCCGACGGCCTGGCCAAGGCCAACCAGATCCTGGGCAAGAACGACCCGGTCGTCGCCGTCATCGGTGACGGCGCGCTCACCGGCGGCATGGCCTGGGAGGCGCTGAACAACATCGCCGACGCCGAGGACCGCCCGCTCGTCATCGTCGTCAACGACAACGAGCGCTCGTACTCGCCGACCATCGGCGGCCTGGCCAACCACCTCGCCACCCTGCGCACCACCCAGGGCTACGAGCGGTTCCTGTCCTGGGGCAAGGACGCGCTCCAGCGCACCCCGGTGGTCGGCCAGCAGCTGTTCGAGACGCTGCACGGCGCCAAGAAGGGCCTCAAGGACTTCATCGCCCCGCAGGGCATGTTCGAGGACCTCGGCCTCAAGTACATCGGCCCGATCGACGGCCACGACATGACCGCCCTGGAGTCCGCGCTGACCAAGGCGCGCGGCTTCGGCGGCCCGGTGATCGTGCACTGCCTCACCGAGAAGGGCCGCGGCTACCACGCCGCCGAGAACAACGACGAGGACCGCTTCCACGCGGTCGGCAAGATCCACCCGGAGACCGGCCTGCCGATCCAGAGCGGCGGCGGGCGGAGCTGGACCTCGGTCTTCGCCGAGGAGATGGTCGCGCTCGGCCACGAGCGCGAGGACATCGTCGGCATCACCGCCGCCATGCTCCACCCGGTGGGCCTGGCCCCGTTCGCCGAGGCCTTCCCGGACCGCATCTTCGACGTCGGCATCGCCGAGCAGCACGCCGTCACCAGCGCGGCCGGCCTGGCCACCAACGGCCTGCACCCGGTGTTCGCGGTCTACGCGACCTTCCTCAACCGGGCCTTCGACCAGGTGCTGATGGACGTCGCCCTGCACAGGCTGGGCGTCACCTTCGTCCTGGACCGGGCCGGCGTCACCGGTGACGACGGGGCCTCGCACAACGGCATGTGGGACATGTCGATGCTGCAGCTCATCCCGTCCCTGCGGCTGGCCGCCCCGCGCGACGCCGAGCAGGTCCGCGCCCAGCTGCGCGAGGCCGTCGAGGTCAAGGACGCCCCGACCGTGGTCCGCTACTCCAAGGGCACGGTCGGCCCGGCCGTCCCCGCGGTCGGCCGGATCGGCGGCATGGACGTGCTGCGCGCCGCGGAGGAGCCCTCCGGCGCCCACCGCGCCGACGTGCTGATCGTCTCGGTCGGTGCGATGGCCCCCACCAGCCTGGAGGTCGCCGACCTGCTGGCCGCCCGGGGCATCACCGCCACCGTGGTGGACCCGCGCTGGGTCAAGCCGGTGGACCGGGCCCTGCCGGGCCTGGCGGCCGAGCACCGGGTGGTCGTCACCATCGAGGACAACGGCCGGGTGGGCGGCGTCGGCGCGGCCGTGGCGCAGGCGCTGCGGGACGCGGACGTGGACCTGCCGGTGCGCGACTTCGGCATCCCGCAGGAGTTCCTGGACCACGCCAGCCGGGCCGAGATCCTGGCCGAGATCGGCCTGAACGCCCCGGACATCGCCCGAAAGGTGACGGCGCTGGTCGCCAAGCTGGACGCGGCGCCGGTCGAGGCCTGACCGGAGGCCGTCCGGGCGGAGCGGTCCCCGTTCCGTTGACGACCATTTGTCGTAACTCCGTAACAGTTCGTCACGGAACAAGCTGACAATCGCACTGAACGGCGGGACCGGCGCCATCGGCGCCGATCCCGCCCGGTAGGTTGTCATCCGTGCCGACCCCCACCCGCCTCCGCCTCACCGGACTGGCCGAGCGCCTGCCCGAGCGCGTCCGTACCCGTCTGCTGACCGGGTACTGGACCAGGCTGGTGCCGGTGCTCGCGCTGGTCGCGCTGGTCACCCACATCCCCTCCTTCGCCCGGCCCGTCTGGAGCCCGGACGAGGGCTTCCTGGCGACCCAGGCCCGGATGCTGGCGGACGGCGGCGTGCTGTACGACACCGTGGTGGACCGCAAGCCCCCACTGCTGCCCTGGCTCTACCAGGCCTGCTTCGCGGTCTTCGGCTCCGCCTCGCTCTGGCCGCTGCGCACCCTGGCGGTGGTGGCCCACCTGGTCACGGCGATCCTGCTGGCCTCGATCGCCCGCGGCCGCTGGGGCAACCGGGCCGGGGCCGGGGCCGGACTGCTCTACCTGCTGGTCTCCATCGGGCTCTCCCCGGAGGACACCCAGGCGGCGACCTTCGAGGTCTTCATGCTGCCCGCCATGGTGGCCGCCTTCCGGTACGCCGAACGGCGCCGCTGGCTGGCCGCGGGCATCGCGGTCGCCCTGTGCTCACTGACCAAGCAGACCGGCGGCGCGGTGCTGCTGCCGGTGCTCTGGATGCTCTTCCAGGACACCCGCCGGCGCGGGGTGCGCTGGCCGCCCGCGCTGTTCAAGATCGGGTTCGGCTTCACCCTGCCGATAGCGCTGGTCGCGGTGATCCTCACCAAGCCCAAGGGCTTCCTCTTCTGGGTGGTCACCGGCAGCGGCGACTACGCCTCCTTCGGCGGCGCCTGGCTCCAGATGCTCGGCCGGGCCCTCGGCAACTCGGCCATCCTGGTCGGGGCCGGCCTGGGCTTCCTGCTCCCGGTCGGGCGCAGGCTCTGGCTCAAGTACCGCCACCGCCCGCTGCCGGTGGCCGGCGAGGAGCACGGCTCGACCACCGACCTGTGGGTCTGGCTGCTCTCCTCGGTGGTCGCGGTCAGCGTGGGCTTCCACTTCTTCGGCCACTACTACCTCCAGCTGATGCCGCCGCTGGTGCTGCTGGGCACCGGGGCGATCGCCACCTCGGCGATCCGCTGGAAGCCCGTCCTGGCGTACACCACGGTCGCCGCCACGGTGTTCTGGAGCCTGGCACTGGCCTGGCCGGGGGAGCGGCTCGACCGCACCACCGAGGTCGCCACCGCCGTCGCCGCCCAGACCACCCCCAAGGACACCGTGCTGGTCTGGGGCATGCACCCCGAGCTGTACTGGCTGGCCGACCGCAAGCCCGCCACCCGCTACCTGACCGCGGGCTTCCTCACCAACTACAGCGGCGGCAAGGACGGCAACCAGAACGTCGGCGAGCAGTTCAGCGTCGCCAACGCCTGGCAGACCTTCGACAAGGACCTCGCCAACGGCCTGCCCGAGGTCGTGGTCGACGACTCCGGCATCGCCCCGTACCAGCCGGTCATGATCCCCCGGATGGAGAACCTGCTGGACACCCACTACGAGATGGTCGGCGTCTTCGCCGACACCGTGGTCTACCGCCTCAAGCACTGAGACGCCCGCGTCCGGGCCGGCGGGCGGCAGCGCTGTCCACACCCGTCCCGCGCGGCAACGCCGTACACACCCGTTCCGACGACGGCGCCGTGCACAGCCCACGTTCCGGCGGCAACCCCGTACACGGCCGCGCTCCGGTGGCAGCCCCGTACACACCGAGGAGCCCCGGTGACCAGTTGGTCACCGGGGCTCCTCCGTGTTCCGGGTACGGGCCGTGCCTAGGCGGGCACCGAGGCCACGCCGGGGGCGAGGAAGGTCTTGCCGTTCACCCGCTCCGAGACGCCCTCACGGTCCAGGTACGGGGTGATCCCGCCCAGGTGGAAGGGCCAGCCGGCACCGGTGATCATGCAGAGGTCGATGTCCTGCGCCTCGGCGACGACACCCTCCTCCAGCATCAGACCGATCTCCTGCGCCACGGCCTCCAGGGCGCGGGCGCGGACCTGCTCCTCGGTGAGCACCGAGTCGCCGAAGGACAGCAGCTCCAGCACCTCGGGGTCGAGGACCTGCTGCCCGTCCGTCCAGGTGTAGAAGCCGCGCTTGCCGGCCTTGACCACCTTGGCGAGGTTCTCGGAGACGGTGAACCGCTCCGGGAAGGCGCCGTGCAGGGTCTCCGAGACGTGCAGGGCGATGGCCGGGCCGACCAGCTCCAGCAGCACGATCGGGGACATCGGCAGGCCGAGCGGCGCGACGGCCTTCTCGACGTCGGCGATCGGGGTGCCCTCGTCGATGATGCCCTGGATCTCGCCCATGAAGCGGGTCAGGATCCGGTTCACCACGAACGCCGGGGCGTCCTTGCAGAGCACCGAGGTCTTCTTCAGCTTCTTCGACACGGCGAAGGCGGTGGCCAGCGCGGCGTCGTCGGTCCGGTCGCCGCGGACGATCTCCAGCAGCGGCAGGATCGCGACCGGGTTGAAGAAGTGGAAGCCGACGACCCGCTCGGGGTGCTTCAGCTTCGAGGCCATCTCGGTGACCGACAGCGAGGAGGTGTTGGTCGCCAGCACGCAGGTCGGCGAGACCACGTTCTCCAGGTCCGCGAAGACGGCCTGCTTGACGCCCATCTCCTCGAACACGGCCTCGATGACGAAGTCCGCGTCGCCGAAGGCGGCGGCCTTGTCCAGCGAGCCGGAGACCAGGCCCTTGAGGCGGTTGGCCTTGTCCTGGCTGATCCGGCCCTTGCCGAGCAGCTTGTCGATCTCGGCGTGGACGTAGCCGACGCCCTTGTCGACGCGCGCCTGGTCGATGTCGGTGAGGACCACCGGCACCTCCAGACGGCGGGCGAACAGCAGCGCCAGCTGCGAGGCCATCAGACCGGCGCCGACGACGCCGACCTTGGTGACCGGGCGGGCCAGCGACTTGTCCGGCGCGCCGACCGGGCGCTTGGCCCGGCGCTGCACCAGGTTGAAGGCGTAGATGCCGCTGCGCAGCTCGCCGCTCATGATGAGGTCGGCCAGGGCCGTGTCCTCGGCGTCGAAGCCGGCCTGCAGGCTCGCCTTGTCGGCGAGGTCGAAGTCCTTGGCGGCGGCGATGATGTCCAGCGCCCGGTACGCGGCCGGAGCGGCGCCGTGCACCTTGGCGTCGGCGACCATGCGGCCCCAGAGGACGGCGTCGTCCCAGGCCTTGCCGCGGTCGATCGCCTCGCGCTCGACGACGACGTCGCCCTTGAGGACCTTGGCGGCCCAGAGCAGCGACTGCTCCAGGAAGTCGGCCGGCTCGAAGATCGCGTCGGCGATCCCCAGCTCGAACACGTCCTTGCCCTTGAGCTGCTTGTTCTGGTTCATCGAGTTCTCGATGATGACCTTGACGGCGTTACCGGCACCCACCAGGTTCGGCAGGATGGTGCAGCCGCCCCAGCCGGGGACGAGGCCGAGGAAGACCTCGGGCAGCGAGAAGGCCGGGACGCCCGCCGACACCGTGCGGTAGTCGCAGTGCAGGCCGACCTCGACGCCGCCGCCCATCGCCGCGCCGTTGTAGAAGGCGAAGGTGGGGACGGGCAGCGAGGCGATCCGCTTGAAGACGTCGTGGCCGCCCTTGCCGATGGCCAGCGCGTCCGCGTGCTCCGTGAGCAGCTCGACGCCCTTGAGGTCGGCGCCGACCGCGAAGATGAACGGCTTGCCGGTGATCGCGGCACCGACGATCGTGCCCTCGGCGGCCTCGGCCTCGACCTGGTCCAGCGCCTCGTTCAGCTTGAGCAGCGAGCCCGGGCCGAAGGTGGTCGGCTTGGTGTGGTCGAAGCCGTTGTCCAGGGTGATCAGGGCCAGCCGGCCGGCCTGCAGCGGCAGGTCGAGGTGGCGGACGTGCGCGGTCGTGACGACCTCGCCCGGGAAGAGCTCGGCGCCGCGGGTCAGCAGCTCAGTGGTGTTGGCCATGGTCACTTACCACCCTCGACCTGAGACGACGTTTCCGCTCCGCTCCAATGCGGGTTCTCCCAGATGATCGTGCCGCCCATGCCGAAGCCGATGCACATCGTGGTGAGGCCGTAGCGGACCTCCGGGCGCTGCTCGAAGCGGCGGGCCAGCTGGTTCATCAGGCGCACGCCGGAGGAGGCCAGCGGGTGGCCGAAGGCGATCGCGCCGCCGTACGGGTTGACCCGCTCGTCGTCGTCCGCGATGCCGAAGTGGTCCAGGAAGGCCAGGACCTGGACGGCGAAGGCCTCGTTGACCTCGAAGGCCTGGATGTCGTCGATGGTCAGACCGGCCTTGGCCAGCGCCTTCTCGGTGGCCGGCACCGGGCCGACGCCCATGACCTCGGGCTCGACGCCCGCGAAGGCGAAGGAGACCAGGCGCATCTTCACCGGGAGGCCGAGCTCCTCGGCGACGTCCTCGGCGGCCAGCAGCGAGGCGGTGGCACCGTCGTTCAGACCGGCCGAGTTGCCCGCGGTGATGTTGCCGTGCGGGCGGAACGGGGTCTTGAGGCCCGCCAGGTTCTCCATCGTGGTGCCCGGGCGCATCGGCTCGTCCACGGTGGCCAGGCCCCAGCCGGTCTCGCCGACCTCGGGGTTGGTGTTGCGGATCGTGATCGGCACCAGGTCGGGCTGGATGTCGCCGTTGGCGTACGCCTTGGCGGCCTTCTCCTGCGAGCGCACGGCGTAGGCGTCGCAGCGCTCCTTGGTCAGGTGCGGGAACCGGTCGTGCAGGTTCTCCGCGGTCATGCCCATGAACAGGGCGGACTCGTCGACCAGCTTCTCGGAGACGAAGCGCGGGTTCGGGTCGACGCCCTCGCCCATGGGGTGGCGCCCCATGTGCTCGACGCCGCCGGCCACGACCACGTCGTACGCGCCGAAGGCGATGCCGCCCGCGGTGGCGGTCACGGCGGTCAGCGCGCCGGCGCACATGCGGTCGATCGAGTAGCCGGGCACGGACTTCGGCAGGCCGGACAGCAGGGCGGCGGTGCGCCCGATGGTCAGACCCTGGTCGCCGATCTGCGTGGTGGCCGCGACGGCGACCTCGTCGATGCGCTCGACGGGCAGGTTCGGGTTACGGCGCACGAGCTCCCGGATGCACTTGACGACCAGGTCGTCGGCGCGCGTCTCGTGGTAGATGCCCTTCGGGCCGGCCTTGCCGAACGGGGTGCGGACGCCATCGACGAAGACGACGTCCCTCGCGGTACGAGGCACGGGGGCTCTCCTCCCAGGGACCAACATTTAGGTGGGCGGGCTGCCGCCGTCGAAGACCCGAGCGGCGCCGCATCACGGCCATGCTACCCGCCGGTAACCAACCTGCCCAGGCCCCTCGGAGGGATCTGACCATGTGTCTCCCGACACGTTCCCCGGCCGTCCGACCAGGAGCGCCGTTCCCGGGTACGGCGAAGGGGATGTCGCCCGTACGGACGACATCCCCTTCCCGTGTTGCCGGATCGGCCCGGGCCGCGACCGGCCCGAACGCCGGATCGGCCCGGCCCCGACCGGCTCCGCGCCGTGATCAGTCCTGGGCGACGACCGCCGCGGCGAAGGCGGCGGCCACCGCCGGTGCCACCAGGTCCACCTGCCACTGCCGGGCGCCGAGCCCGCGCAGTGCGGCGGCCACGCCCTCCGGGCCAGGGTCGGCCGGCGGCTGCCAGGAGACCCGCCGGACCAGGTCCGGGGTGATCAGGTTCTCGGCCGGCAGGTGGTGGCGCTCGGCCAGCTCGCTGATCGCGCTGCGCGCGCCGGAGAGCCGGGCGGCGGCCACCGGGTCCTTCTCGGCCCAGGCCCGCGGCGGCGGCGGTCCCTCGTGCGGCGCGGTGGCCGGCGGCAGCAGGTTCTCCGGGATCTCCCGGCCGCGCTGCACGGCCGCCAGCCACTGCTCCAGCTGGCGCCGGTGCACCCGGGGGCCGAAGCCCTGGACGGCCTGCAGGGAGGCGATGTTCAGCGGCATGGCCAGTGCGGCGTTGACGATCGCCGCGTCGGCGAGCACCCGGCCGGGGGAGACGTCGCGGTCCTGCGCCATCCGGTCGCGGGCGAGCCACATCTCGCGCACCACGGCCAGCTGACGGCGGCGGCGGACCTTGTGCAGCTGGGAGGTGCGGCGCCACGGGTCGGTGCGCGGGGCCGGGCGGGGCGCGGCGGCGATCGAGGCGAACTCCTCCATCGCCCAGCCGAGCTTGCCCTGGGCGTCCAGCTCCCGTTCGAGTGCGTCGCGCAGCTCGACCAGCACCTCGACGTCCAGAGCGGCGTAGCGCAGCCACGGCTCGGGCAGCGGGCGGGTGGACCAGTCGACCGCGGAGTGCTCCTTGGCGAGGCTCAGCCCGAGCACGTTCTCGGTCATCGGCCCGAGGCCGACCCGGGCGAAGCCGGCGATCCGCCCGGCCAGCTCGGTGTCGAAGAGGCGCCGGGGTCTCATGCCGACCTCGGCGAGGCAGGGCAGATCCTGGCTGGCCGCGTGGACCACCCATTCGGCGTCCTCGACGGCCCGGCCGAGCGCACTGAGGTCCGGGCAGGCGATCGGGTCGATCAGGGCGGAGCCGGAACCCTCGCGGCGCAGCTGGATGAGGTAGGCGCGCTGCCCGTAGCGGTAGCCGGAGGCCCGTTCGGCATCGACGGCCACCGGTCCGGTGCCCCCCGCGAAGGCGGCGACGACGGCGGCCAGCGCCCGGTCGTCCGCCACCACGGGTGGGATCCCGTCCTTCGGTTCGAGGAGCGGGACCGGGGCTGCTTCTTCTGGGATGGCTGCTACGGCGTCGGTCACCCCCCAAGGGTACGACGGTCCTCACGGCCGGGAGTGTTGTCGGACTGGTCAGACTGTTGATCGCCGAGGGATCGCGGGGCGGGCCGAGCAGGACCGCGCGGGTGCCGTACGGGGCTTCGCGGGGGCGCCGTGGGGGTGACACGGGGGGACGGTGCGAAGGCCCGGCCGCCCGCCCGGCCCCGGGCGGGCGGCGCGCGCCGGGAGGCCGGGGGCCGCACGGCGGCGGGCGGCCGGG
>NZ_JBHXEM010000128.1:0-24246 GCF_042724755.1 Kitasatospora sp. NPDC127067
GCGCCGGTCAGGGCAGGCAGGAGTCTTTTCATCGGAGCCTCTCGTGGGGATCGGGCCGGGAGCAGCAGAGTGACAGCAAACCGGCACCTTTGAAAGGCTCATGACATGAGACGCATACGCCTCACCCGGCGGCCGACCCCTCGGGGGACCGGCCCGGCGGGGGACCCCCTCGGCGAACGGCCGGCCCGGCGCCCTACCGGACCACCGGCAGCACCGCCGCCGCGCCGCGGCCGGTCGCCGCCTCGATGAAGTCCACCGGGTCGGCGACCCGCGCCAGCAGCGCACGGGTGAAGTCCAGCGCCCCCTCGGCGGGCGGCGGGCCGCCGACGGCCGCGACCAGGTCGAGCAGGTGGACGGTCGCCTCCATCAGCGCCACCTCGCCGAGCGCTCCGACCGTCACGCTGCCGAGCAACGGGTGCGCCACCGCGGTGCCCGGCGGAAGGTCCGCGAGGCCGTCCAGCGCGGCCGGCCCCTCGACGCCGAACCGGGCGATCAGCACGGCGGGTTCGGCCACCTCGGCGACCTGCTTCGCCGCCTCGGCGACCTGGTCGGCGGCGGTGTGGGCGATGCCGCCGGGCCGGTTGTAGACACGCAGGATGCCGGCCCCGTCCAGCACCTCGGGCCGCCCGTCCAGGACGGCCGCGCGCAGCCCGGTGAACATCTCCGGCACCGGCGCCACGTGCGCGTACAACTCCCGTACGGTCCACCCGGGCAGCCGAGTGGACCGCTCCCAGTCCTCGGCGGCCAGGGCCGCGCCCCGCTCCGCCCAGGACACCCAGGCCTCCGCCAACAGCGCGCGCACCGGGTCGTTCTGACTGCTCATCGGCTCTCCTCAGGACGGTGATCACGGGGTCTCCCCACGCTATCCCGGGCTCCCGGAAAACCGTTTGCCGCCCCCTCCCCGGGCCGTCACCATCGGTCCATGACCGACTCCGCCGCCCGCCCGCTGCCCGCGCCCGCCGCCCACCCGGCCCCGGGCCGACAGCAGCCCGGCCGTCCCCGGAGGCCCGACGCCGCCCGCCCATGAGGGCCGCGCTGGTCGCCGGGCTGCTCGCCGGGCTCGGCGTGGCCGTCCCGATGGGGGCCGTCGGGGCCTACCTGGTGTCGCTCACCGCGCGCACCTCGCTGCGCACCGGCGCCTGCGCCGCGCTCGGGGTGGCCACCGCGGACGGGCTCTACGCGCTGCTCGCCGCGGCCGGCGGCACCGGCCTGGCACCGCTGCTCGAACCGGTCGCCCGGCCGCTGCGGATCGTCTCCGCCCTGGTGCTGCTGGCCCTGGCCGCCCGGACGGCCGTCACCGCGCTGCGCGGCCGCCCCGGCACCACCGCCGGACCGCGGGCCGCGCCGCCCACCCCCGCCCGGGCCTTCCTCGCCCTGCTGGGCATCACCCTGCTCAACCCGCTCACCGTGCTCTACTTCGCCGCCCTGGTGCTCGGCGGCGGCAGCCAGGAGGGCACGCCGGCCCGGGCCGCCTTCACCGTCGGCGCCTTTACGGCCTCGGCCTGCTGGCAACTGCTGCTGGCCTCCGGCGGCGCGCTGCTCGGCCGGGCGCTGACCGGCCCGCGCGGCCGGCTGCTCACCGCGCTCGGCTCGGCCGCCCTCGTCGCCGCCCTCGCCGTCCGGCTGCTGCTCGACTGAGTCCCGGGGCTGAATCCGGGGCTGAGTCCGGGGCGCGGGTCCCGGGGCGGCGGCCCGCACCCCGCCCCGCCCGCCACCGCCCGCCCGGCACCACTCCCCCACCGGCCGCCGCCCACCTCCCGACTACGCACCGCACCCGGCTCGGCCGTCCTGGTCACCGAGCCGCCGCCCGATGCCCCGCCCCATGCCCGGTCACCGCCGTTCACCGAGTTCCGCGGGGCCGGTCCGCCGCCGCCGCGTCGGCCACCCTCCGCAACCGACCCCGCCGCCCCGGTCGCCGTGCCCGCCACCCTCGCCGCTCCACCGCCGGTCGGCTGACCAGCGGGATCGGCGAATCGGCCGGCAAATCCCGCTGACCCGTTTACGTCCGATTCCTACCTTGTATCCTGGTTCTGTATCCGCTGAGTGACATCCGCCGAAAACGCCGAACCCCCAGCCCAGGCAGCGGGCCCCGCGCCACGGCCGGTCCGCCGAACCGTCCGAACGGCCCGGGCGCGACCGGGAACGCCGCCACCGACCCGGAGGAGTGCGGAGATGGCCGAGCAGGACGCCCCCGAGAAGCGGGGCCGGCTGAGCCGCCCGCTGGTGCTGGGCGCCGCCGTGGCCCTGGTCGACCGCGAGGGCCTGGCCGCGCTGACCATGCGCAGGCTCGCGGCCGAGCTCGGCGTGGAGTCGATGGCCCTGTACCGCTACACCCCGGGCAAGGAGGCCCTGATCGACGGCCTGGTCGAGGCCTACTTCGACGAGATCAACGCCCGGCTGCGGGCCGGCTCCACCGGCGGTTCCCACCCGGACGGCTGGCGCGCCGAACTGCGCCGGATCGCCCGGGCGTTCGCCGCCACCGCGCACGCCCACCCCGAGATCCTGCCGCTGGTCGCGACCCGCCCGCTGGCCGTCCCGGTGGCCCGCCGCCCGGCCTCGGTGCTGGACCTCACCGAGCACATCCTGGCCGTGCTCGGCCGGGCCGGCTTCGACGACGCCGGCGCGCTGACCGTCTACCGCACCTTCGTCGCCTGGAACCTCGGCTGCCTGCTGGTGGACAAGCGCCAGGTGGTCGACAACCCGAGCGAGCCGGACCCGGCCCTGCGGCTCGGCCTGCACCGGCTGCCCGCCGCCGACTACCCCAGGCTGCGCGCCCTGGTGCCCCGGTTCGCCGACTTCGACCACGAGGCCGAGATGCTGAGCGGCCTGGACAGCCTGCTCGACGGGATGCCCGAGCCGCCCCTTGACGACTTCTACCGTGACGGCGGATCCTGAGGATACGAGGTACACGTCGGACATATCCGCTCCTATCGGCGCCGCCGCGCCGCCCGGCACCACCGCGGCAGCCCGCTGACGGCGCCCGGAAGAAGTCCCCATGTCCTCCGCACCCGACACATCACCCCCTGACGACATCCTGCGCCTCCGCGTCACCGCCAAGGACCCGGAGACCCTGCGCGCGCTGCTGCGCGACACCCGCCCCGACGTCGGCGGACGCCCGCACGTCGAGGAGGACGGCCGCATCGGCATCGACGTCTACGTCCCGGCCGACCGGATCCCAGCCCTCGAACGCGAGGGCGTCACGGTCACCATGACCGGCAACGCCAGCGAGGCCGGGCGCGCCGCCCAGGCCGAGGTCGGCAGCGGCGACCGCTTCGCCCCCGCCGACGCCGTCCCGCGCGGCCTGGCCGCCAAGCTCTCCGGCTGACCCGGGAGGCCCCCCATGCCGTACCTGAACGTCACCGAGGTCGAGTCCGCCGTGACCAGCCTGGCCACCGCCTTCCCCGACCTGACCCAACTCGTCACCCTGCCCGAGCCCTCGTTCGAGGGCCGCACCGCCCACGCCCTGCTGATCAGCGAACCCGCGGCGGACCCCAAGCCGTGCGTCATGATGATCGGGGGCGTCCACGCCCGTGAATGGGGCAGCTGCGAGATCCTCGTCCACCTCGCCGCCGACCTGCTGGAAGCCCACCGGGACGGCACCGGCCTCGGCTACGGCGGCACCGCCTTCACCGCCGGTCAGGTCAGCGGCCTGCTCCAGCGGCTCGACCTGGTGCTCTACCCTCTGGTCAACCCCGACGGCCGGCACTACAGCCAGACCGTCCGGCCCATGTGGCGCAAGAACCGCAACCCGGCGAACGCCGGCGGCAACCCGGCCCCGGACTGCGTCGGCGTCGACCTCAACCGCAACTACGACTTCCTCTTCGACTTCGTCACCGCCTTCGACCCGGCCGCCAACCCCCAGGTGTCGAACGACCCGTGCGACCGGCAGGTCTACGCCGGCCCGAGCCCGTTCTCCGAGCCGGAGACCCGCAACGTCCAGTGGCTGCTGGACCAGCTCCCGCTGACCCGGTGGTTCGTCGACGTGCACAGCTACTCGCAGGACATGCTCTACAACTGGGGCGACGACGAGAACCAGTCGGTCGACCCCGACATGAACTTCCGCAACTCCGACTACGACGGCAAGCGCGGCCTGCCCGGCGACCTCACGTACGCCGAGTACATCCCCAAGGACGACGAGGACACCGCCGTGCTGCTCGCCGAGGCGTTCTGCAAGGGCGTCAACGGCGTGCGCGGCCTGTCGTACAAGCCGATGAGCGGCTTCCACCTGTACCCGACCAGCGGGACCAGCGACGACTACGTCTACTCCCGCAACTTCGCCGACCCGGACCAGGGCAAGGTGCTCGGCTTCACCGTCGAGTGGGGCACCGAGTTCCACCCGCGGTGGGCGGAGATGGAACAGATCATCCGCGACGTGGACGCCGGGCTGGTTCAGCTCTGCCTGGCCACCACCTGAACAACCCCCGAACCACAGTGCCCGACAGCGGGGCGCCCGCCACGACCCTTCGTGGCGGGCGCCCCGGGCGCGCGCTCGGGCGGCCCGGTGGAACGCTCAGGCGGCCCGGTGGAAGAAGAACGGGTCGATGGACGGCGGCACCCGGGTCACGCCGTCGGTGCTGAGCAGTTGGTGGACGGTGAAGTTGGCGTTGCGCTGGTACGTCACGCCCACCGGGAAGTTGGCCCGGTCCGGCGTGTTGTTGCCGGCGAAGACGCCGTAGAAGTCCTTCCCGACCGCGAGCATCCGGATGTAGTCACCGAGGAAGGGCAGTCCCGCGGCACGGGGCACGTTCGCGGGCGCCTGGTGCAGGACGTCGGACTCCGGCGCGGTGCTCCAGTTGTCGGCGGTGACCTCCAGGATCGTCGTCCACTGGTTCCTGGCGAACCGCTGGTAGACCAAGCCCACCAGACCGTCCTCGTTGACGGCCAGCGACGGGTTCTTGGCGTCGGTGACGTCGTCGCGCACCTTCCGCCAGGTCTGGCCGCGGTCCTGCGAGTGCCGGACGTGCAGGGTGTTGTCGACACCGCCCGGGCCGCCCACGCGGTCGCACCAGGCGATCCAGACGCGGTCGGCGTCGGTCGGGTCCACCGCGATCGTGAGGTCGCCGCCGAGCCGTTCCTGCCCCATGGTCGAGTTGAACGCGACGAAGCGGTCGGTCGCTACCCGCTGCCCGGGGACGCTGTCGGTGGCGTCCTTGAGGTCCTGGAACGGGTGGGCGCCGACGCCCCCGTCGTCGTCCCGGCTCACCACGACGTCGAAGGTGACGTTGGTGATCGGGTCGCCCTGGTCATTGGTCCGCCAGCTCTCGAACGCCGCGTAGACGGTGCCGTCGGGGTGCACGGCGAGGCGCACCGGCGGCCCGTCCTGACTCGCCGGATCACGCTGCTCGATCACCGTGGGCACGAATCCGGCCGGTGCGGGCGCCGTCCGCGCGTCGCCCGAGACGTCCACGACGGCGGTCCGCGGGCCCGGACCGTTGTTGCCGACGTAGACCCGGTCCCGGTCGGCGCCGCCGGCCGTCACGGTGTCGGCGATGACCCACGGCTGGTCCTCCTGGTCCCGGCTCACCAGGATCTCCATGGGCGCGGTCGAGGCGATGCCCGGCGTTCGAAGGATCTGCATCCTGGTGATCGGCCTGGGCCGGTGCAGTGCGGCCAGGCCGTTCAGTATGCCCGCGTACAGGGCACCGCCCCGGGCCGCGAAGGCCACCGTGATGTCGGCGGTACCCAGATCCGGCGCGGCGCCGGGGACGATGGCGTGCAGCACCCAGCTGTCGCCGCCGTCCGTGGACACGTAGACCGGGGCGAGCGGACCGCCCATCGGGTCGGGGGTGAAGGCGGTCGCGACCATCTCGGTGGGCGTCTCGGGGTTGACCGCGAGAAACGGCTCGGAGTCCTGGGTCGCGGTGCCGCTCAGCGCCTTCGGGGTGATGTTGACGACCTTGAGGGTGGGCATGTCGGCTCACCTCCGTTCGCGCAGCACGGCGAGCTTGTGCACCGGCTGGTAGTCCTCGGGGTGGATCAGTTCGTACGGGGCGAGCTCGCGCTGGTCGTCCTGGGTGGCGTGCAGGAGCCACAGCCCCTCCTGGCCGGCCTTGGGCTTGGGCACCCGGTAGTAGTGGGCGTCGCGGCTGTTGGGGTACAGCACGGCGAGGGTCGCGTCGTTCACCCGGCCGCTCTCGACCTGGGTGACGGCGATCGCCGCCCGCCACCAGTCCGGCGAGTGCTCGGACCGGCGGTCGGCGCGGTCGGCACCGCCGGCCCGTTCCAGGCCGACCACCGTGCCGACGACCACGGCGTCCGCCTCCGCGGCGTGCGCGGCCAGATCCTGGTGGCGGATCTCCCGCTGCACCGAGCTGAACGGCTGTTCGTCGGCCGTGGTGGCGGCGAGCGACACGTGGTGCTGGACGGCCTCGGCGGGCAGCCGGCCCACCTCGGTGACGCCCAGGCCCTCCCCGTACACCATGCCCTGGGTGAAGAACGCGGCCTGCTCGCCGACGCCCATCGGACCCGCGTCGGGCGACAGTTGGACGGTGACCTCATTTCCCGCGAGCTGCCGGAACGCTTCCGGCGCGTGCAGCACCTGGTCCACCCTGACCACGGCCGTCCGGTCGTTCCTGGCCTCGGCCGGGACGGCCGCGAGCGAGGTGCCGCCGACCCGGGTGACCGTGCCGACGAAGCTCAGCGGCGCCCGCCGGACGAGTTCGGTGAGCTCCTCGTGCGCGACGGGTGGCATGTCAGTCATGACGGTCCTCCTCTCCGCTCACCGCACCGCGCGGGCCGAGGAAGGGTGCGCCCGACGCCACTCGATCCGCGCGCCGAGCAGGCAGGCGGCGGTGACGGCGGCCGCCAGTGCGACCACGAGCCACTCCGCCGCACCGCTGCCGGCGTCCGGGTCGATGCCGAGGAGCGTCTCGATCCACTGCGGCCACACCAGGGTGAGCAGGAACAGTAGTCCGGACAGTCCGCCGAGGGCCGTCTCCAGCCAGAAGCGGGGCCGGACCGGATTCGTTTGCCGGAAGGGCATCACTGCGCCTCCCCTTCTCCAACCGCCCGGGCCGTGCCGCGACGCGGCGCGCGCCGTTCCCGTGCCGCCGCGCGTGGCGGCGGCACGACCCGGCCGGGCCGGCCCGGGTCGGGGTCTGGTCTGCTCCCTTCGGCACCGCCGGTCGGGGGCGGGATCGCCGCGGGAGGTGATCTGCTTCGATCCGCAGCGTCGGAGCTGCGGTGGGAGTGCGGCCGGGAGGGGATCGCGGGTCGTCCGCATCCCGTCCCTGCGCTGTACGCCTACGAGGCACACGTACTTCGTATACGAGTCTGCTCGCACTCCGTGAGCAGGTCAAGGGCGGACCGGGCCGCCTCCCGCGTCAGACCCGGGCGCCGAGCATCCGCAGCACCAACTCGCCGTAGCGGCGCCCGAGTTCCTCCGGCGTCTCGGTCGAATTGTCGGTGTACCAGCGGGAGACGTCGATGCCCAGCGAGGTGACCGCGCGAGCCGCCGTGCGCACCTCCGCCACCTGGAAGTCCCCCGTCGCCACACCGGCCCCGATCAGCGTGCTGACCTCGCGCTCGATGTCCAGGCGCAGCGCCGCGACCACCGCGTAGGCGTCCTCGGGCAGCGCGTGCAGCTCGTAGTTGACCACCCGGCCGACCGTCCGGGCCCGGGCGTGCCAGGCGGTGAACTGCTCGACCAGCCGCCGCATCCGTTCGGCCGGGCCGCCCTCGCCGGCCGCCGCGTTCCGGACCAGGGTCAGCGTGGCGGCGTGCCCGGCCCGGCTGATCTCGGCCAGCAGTGCGGCCTTCGACTGGTAGTGGATGTACAGCGCCGCCGGGCTCATCCCCGCCGCGGTGGCGATGTCCCGGGTCGTGGTGGCGTGGAAGCCGCGCTCCGCGAACGACTCGACGGCGGCCTGGAGCAGCCGGTACGCCGCTTCGGGGCGGGCGTCGGCGCCGGGCAGGGTCGGCCAGAGGTCGGCGAGCGGGGTGCTGGTCATGGCGTCATCCTCCCAGAGAACTCGTACACGCTTTCCCTCCGACCGCCCGCCCGGCCCGACCGTCGGCCACCGCTCGGGCCGGGGGTGGGCGGTCGGCGGAGTGTTGACAGGCTCCCGCACCGACAGCATGCTGAGCAAGCGCTTAGTCAGCTGCTGGCAGAGATCCTCGCACGAAAGGCAGGACGCTCCGTGGTGCACTCCTTCAAGGGCCGGGTGGCCGTCGTCACCGGGTCGAGCCGGGGCATCGGCCTCGGCATCGCCCGCGAGCTGGTCGACCGCGGGGCCAAGGTCTGCCTCACCGCCCGCAACCCGGAACCGCTCGCCGAGGCCGTCCGCGACCTGGGCGGCCCGGACAACGCGATCGCCGTCGCGGGCAAGGCCGACGACCCGGCGCACCAGGAGGAGGCCGTCACCCGCACCCTGGAGGCCTTCGGGCGGCTCGACCACCTCGTCAACAACACCGGCATCAACCCGGTGTACGGGCCGGTCCTGGACACCGACGAGGCCGCCGCCGCCAAGATCCTCGCCGTCAACGTGCTCGCCCCGCTGGCCTGGACCCGCCGCGCGCACGCCGCCTGGATGGGCGAGCACGGCGGCTCCGTCGTCAACGTCGCCTCCATCGCCGGCATCCGCTCCTCGCTCGGGATCGGCATGTACGGCGTCAGCAAGGCCGCGCTGATCCGGCTCACCACCGAACTCGCCGCCGAACTGGGCCCGCAGGGCATCCGGGTCAACGCCGTCGCCCCCGCCGTGGTCAAGACCAAATTCGCCGAGGCCCTGTACGAGGGCCGCGAGGAGAAGGTCGCCAGGGCCTACCCGCTCGGCCGCCTCGGCGTCCCCGAGGACATCGCCGGCGCCGTCGCCTTCCTGCTCTCCCCGGACGCCGGCTGGATCACCGGCCAGACCCTGGTCGTGGACGGCGGGGTCACCCTCGGCGGTGGGATGTGACCCCCGGGGACGTCGACGGCCGGACATCCGACAGCGGGACGTCCGACAGCCGGGCGTTCGACGGCCGGGGCGTGGTGGTGACCGGCGGCGGCCGGGGCATCGGCGCCGCGCTGGCCCGGGCCTTCGCCGCGGCCGGCGCCCGGGTGGCGGTCAACGACCTGGACGCCGGGGCCGCCCACGCCGTCGCGAAGGAGTGCGCGGGCACCGCACTGCCCGGGGACGCCGCCTCCGCCGAGGGGATCGCCGACCTGGTCGGCCGGGCCCGCGCCGAACTCGGCGAGATCGACGTGTGGTGCGCCAACGCGGGCGTCGCCCCGGTGGGCGGCGCGGACGCGCCCGCCGCGGCCTGGACGAGCGCCTGGGAGGTCAACGTCATGGCCCACGTCCGGGCCGCCGAACTGCTGCTCCCCCGCTGGCTGGAGCGCGGCGAGGGCCGGTTCCTGGCCACCGTCTCCGCCGCCGGGCTGCTCACCATGCTGGGCTCGGCCCCGTACTCGGTGACCAAGCACGGCGCGCTGGCGTTCGCCGAATGGCTCTCCGCGACCTACCGCCACCGGGGCCTGCGGGTGCACGCGCTCTGCCCGCAGGGCGTGCGCACCGATCTGCTCGCCTCCACCGGCGCGGTCGGCGAGGCGCTGCTGGCCCCGACCGCGCTCGACCCGGCGGACGTCGCCGAGGCGGCCCTGGACGGGATGCGCGCGGAGCGCTTCCTGCTCCTGCCGCACCCCGAGGTCGCCGACTACTGCCGCGCCCGGGCCACCGCGCCGGACCGCTGGCTCACCGGGATGAACCGGCTCCAGCAGGGGCTGGAGAGGAGTGAACTGCTGTGAGGGCCTGGCAGGTTGACGAGCTCGGTGAGCCCGCCGAGGTGATGCGGCTGGTCGAGGACCTCGCGCGGCCGGTACCCGGCCCGGGGCAGCTGCTGGTGCGGGTACGGGCGGCCGCCGTCAACTTCCCGGACGCGCTGATGGTGCGCGGGCAGTACCAGGTCCGCCCACCGCTGCCGTTCACGCCCGGCGTGGAACTGTGCGGCGAGGTGGTGGACGGCGCCCGGCGGGGCGAGCGGCTGATCGGCAACCCGGTGCTGCCGCACGGCGCCTTCGCCGAGTACGCGCTGCTGGACGCCGCCGCCGCGTTCCCGGCGCCCGAGGTGCTGGACGACGCCGAGGCCGCCGCCCTGCACATCGGCTACCAGACCGCCTGGTTCGCGCTGCACCGCCGGGCCCGGCTGCGGGCCGGCGAGACCCTGCTGGTGCACGCGGCCGCCGGCGGCGTCGGCAGCGCGGCGGTCCAGCTCGGCCGGGCCGCCGGGGCACGGGTGATCGCCGTGGTCGGCGGGCCGTCGAAGGCGGAGGCGGCGCGGGCGCTCGGCGCGGACCTGGTGGTGGACCGCCGGGAGCGGGACTTCGTCGCCGCCGTCAAGGAGGCCACCGGCGGACGCGGCGCGGACGTGGTCTTCGACCCGGTCGGCGGCGAGGCCTACACCGGCTCCACCCGGTGCATCGCCTTCGAGGGCCGGATCGTGGTCGTCGGCTTCGCCGCCGGGCAGATCCCCGCCCCGGCGCTCAACCACGCCCTGGTGAAGAACTACTCGATCCTGGGCCTGCACTGGGGCCTCTACAACACTCACGACCCGCGTGCCGTCCGCACCGCCCACGACGAGCTCGGCAGACTCGCCGAGCAGGGCGCCGTCCGCCCCCTGGTGAGCGCCCGGGTGCCGCTGGCCGCCGCCCCGGACGCCGTCCGGCTCGTCGCCTCCGGGCACAGCACCGGGCGGATCGCCGTCCTCGGCGACTGACCCGCCGCGCGGCCCGGACCGCGACACGGGGCGAGGCCACAGCCCGTCGGCTGTGGCCTCGCCCCGATCGACGCCGGCGCGCTCCTAGCTGTTGCCCCCGCTGCTGCCGCCGCCGTTGTTGCCGCCCCCGTTGTTGCCACCGCCGTTGTTACCGCCGCCGCCCCCGCCGCCTGCCGGGTTGAGCAGGCCGACGATGTCGATGGAGTTGCCGCAGACGTTGGCCTGGAGGTTGACGGGGATCTGGATCAGGTTGCCGGACAGCACGCCCGGGGATGCCGCGGCGATGCCGTCGGCGTCGGCGTCGCCGTGCGCGTTGACGCACGCGCCCGAGGGCAGGGTGTATCCGGACTCGCCGTGTCCGGCGCCCTCGTCGTGGCCCGCGGCCGCGGGGCCCGTGGAGAGGACGGCCAGCGCGACCGTGAGGCCGCCGGCGAGCAGGTACTTGCTGGTGTTGGTCATGGCGGAAGGGGTAGCCGGTCGGCCCGGGCGTCATGGGGCAGCCCCGCCCGCACGGTCACCCGGTTGCAGGCCCGATCCACCACCGATGCAGGAGTCCCATCCCCGATCGGACCAGAACCGGACGGTCCCCGCCGTCCGAACCGGGTGAGGCCGGCGTCCCGGGAGCACGGCCCGCCTGCGGGACGTCGGCCGGAGAGGTGACGTACGGCAACCGAACAGGTGCCTTTCGGGCGTTTCACGATGCCGCGCGGCGCTGCCCGGGGCGATAAGTGACCGTGCATGTCCGCTGCCGAGGCGGCAGGCGTGCGGCGACATGGTGCGTAGACGTTCGACCTGGTCGGCCCGGGTGCCTCCGGCGAACGGATGCGCGGCTCGCGTTTCACACCGTCAAAGCCTTCCCACCCGCCGCGCCAGTGTTCGGGCGCCGGTGCTCACGTCGACCTGGGAGTACCCGCATGAGAGTCCGCACAACCCGGCCACCGCACGACCCGGGGGAGTCCGGACCGCCCTCCGGGGCTCCGAGGACCCGGCGGGTCCTTCGCCGGACCCTGATGGCGTTGACGACCGCGGCGGCCGTGGCGACCGTGTCCGTCACCGGCTTCCCCCTGGCCGGGACGGCCTCGGCGCAGTCGCCCTCGCTGTCGCTCTCCCAGTCGGTCTCCCCGACGACCGTCAACGCGGTCGGCGAGAACGCGACCTTCTCCTTCGTGGTCACGAACAACGGTGACGAGCCGCTCACCGGAGTCACGGTCGCCACCACGTCCTTCAGCGGCACCGCGGGCCCGCTGGTGGTCTCCTGCCAGGGGAGCGACCTCGCCCCCGGCTCCGCGACGACCTGCACCGCCCCGTACACCGTGACCCAGGCGGACATCGACGCGGGCGGCGTCACGAGCATCGGCACCGCCACCGGTCGGACGTCCACCGGATCCACGGTCACCGCGCCCGGCGCCACCGCCACCCTGGCCGCCATCCAGAGCGCCGCGATCTCCCTGCAGAAGGCCGGGGCACCGTCCGGAGGCAACGGCGGGGGCGGGAACAACGGGGGTGGGAACAACGGCGGCGGCACCAACAGCCGACGCTCGACCTCCGTGACCACGTTGACGGTCGATCAGACGATCTCCTACACGTACGACGTGACGAACACCGGGAACGTCACGCTGACGGGGGTGTCGGTGACGGACACCTCCTTCTCCGGCACGGGCACCCCGCCCGTGATCTCCTGCCCGGCGACCACGCTGCCGCCGGGCGAGTCGATGATCTGCACCGGCTCGTACACGGTGACGCAGGCCGACGTGGCCGCCGGGTCGATCACCAACACCGCCACCGCGACCGGCACCCCGCCCTCCGGGCCCCCGGTCACCTCAGGGCCCGCCACAGCGACAGTGACCTCGCCGCAGAACCAGGCCGGCCTGGCCCTCGACAAGATCGCCATCACCTCCGGCGGGGGCGGCAGCGGCGGCAACAACCGGCGCAACACCCTGATGACCACCATCGCCGTCGGCGAGACCCTCATCTACTACTTCACGGTGACCAACACCGGGAACGTCGACCTGACGGACATCGGCGTCACCGACACCTCGTTCTCCGGCACGGGCACCCCGCCCGCGATCTCCTGCCCGTCGGCCATCCTGCCCGTCGGCGCGAGTTTCACCTGCTCGGCCACCTACACCGTCACCCAGGCCGACGTCACCGCCGGGACGATCACCAACACCGCCACCGCGACCGGCACCCCGCCCTCCGGGCCCCCGGTCACCTCACCGCCCGCCACCGCCACCGTGACCGGCCCTCCGGCCGCGCTCACCCTCGACAAGACCGTGTCCGTCGCCGGCGGCGGCGGGGGCGGGGGCGGGGGCCACAACGGCGGGGGCAACAACGGCGGCGGCAACAACCGGCGCAACACCGTGGTCGCCACCCTCACCCCCGGCCAGGTCCTCGACTACTCCTACGTGGTCACCAACACCGGCAACGTCACCCTGACGGGCCTGTCGGTGACGGACACCTCCTTCTCCGGCAAGGGCACCCCGCCCGTGATCACCTGCCCGTCGACGACCCTGGAGCCGGGAGCGTCGATCACCTGCACGGCCACCTACACCGTCACCCAGGCCGACATCGACGCCGGGACGATCACCAACACCGCCACCGCGACCGGCACCCCGCCCTCCGGGCCCCCGGTCACCTCGCCCCCCGCCACCGCCACCGTGACGCTGACCCAGTCCCCGGCGCTCACCCTCGCCAAGTGGGCGTCCCCGGCCACGGTGACCGCCGCCGGCCAGACCGTCACCTACACCCTGGTGGCCACCAACAGCGGCAACGTCACCCTCACCGGCATCACCGTCGCCGACACCGCGTTCTCCGGCTCCGGCACCGCCCCGACCCTCACCTGCCCCACCGGGCCGCTGGCGCCCGGCGGGTCGACGACCTGCACGGGCACCTACACCGTCACCGCGGCCGACCTGCGCCAGGGGCACATCGACAACACCGCGGTGGCCACCGCCACCGGGCCCGGCTCCACCACGGTCACGTCGGGCCCCGCCACGGCGCGGGTCACGGCCACGCCGCCCCAGTCGGCCCCGTCCCCCTCGCCCTCGCCGTCTCCCTCCCACATTCCTTCTCCGTCGCCCTCGCACCACCCCTCCGGCCACCCCTCCGGCCAGCCCCACCCGCCGCACGGCCAACTGCCCGAGACCGGTGCCGGAAACCTGACCCTCATCGGCACGGCGGGTGCGCTCCTGCTCGCCGCGGGCGTCCCCGTGCTCCGCACCGCCAACCGCAGGCGCCGCCCGCAGGCCGGCAGCGCGGACCAGGGCACCCGGCCCATGGAGTGACACAGCCCCCCAGGATGACGGCACCGGCCCGCGCGGAGCGCGCGGGCCGGTGCCGTGCGTCGGGGCTCGCACGACCGGCGGTCACCCGCGCCGTGGTCACCGCCCCTCGGTGATGACCTCCAGGGCCGGACGGGGCTCGCGGCCGAGCAGGGCCGCGAGATCGCCCGGCCCGCCCGGGCCCGCGAGGAAGCCGTGGGCGATCGCCGAGTAGGTGCCGACCACCATCGGCACCTGGAAGTCCCGCGCGTCCGAGGCCGCCACCGCCGCCCGGGCCTCGGTCAGCCGTCCCGGGCGGTACTCGGCGCCGAGCGCCTCGGCCACCTCCGCGCCGCCCACCGCCCGCTCCCCCACCAGCTCGTAGGTGCGGCCCGCGTGCCCGGCCGGCGAGAGGGCGACGTTCACCGCCACCTCCGCGAGGTCCGCCCGGGCCACCGCCGCGAGCTTCCCGTCCCCGAGCGGAGCGCCGATCACCCCGTCCGGGCCGGGCGCGGTGATCGCCCCCAGCAACTCGGCGTACAGGCCGTTGCGCAGCACCGTCCAGCGCAGCGTGCCGGACGCCCGCAGCCGCCGCTCCGTCCAGCGGTGGGCGAGGGCGTAGGGCAGGTGGTCGCCGTCGCCGGAGAGGCTGGTGTAGACGAGGTGCTCGACGCCCGCCTGCTCCGCCGCCTCGATCGCGGCGCCGTGCCGGGCGATCACCACGTCGTCCTCGGCGGCGCCGGCCGAGATCAGCAGCAGGGTCCGCACCCCGGCGAAGGCCTCCGCCAGGGTGTCCGGCCGGTCGAAGTCCACCAGCCGGGCCGGGACGCCGTGCGGCACCTCCCCGGGAGTGCGCGAGCCGGCGACGACGCCCTCCCGGCCGGCGAGCCGCGCCAGGACGAGCGCGCCCAGGCCTCCGTTGACTCCGGTGACGAGCAGCATGGGGTTCCTCCAGGGGTGATCGGTCGTCGGCTGCACGACCATCCTCGATAACCTGGGCGTCCGGCGTAAGGAGGCACATTCATGTCAGCAGGGCACACCGCGGTAACCACGTCCCGCCCGGTGGTCTGGTGCGAGGACGGCGTGGACTGCGGGATCCGCGACCTGCTGGACCGCCTGGGCGACAAGTGGTCGGTCCTCACCGTCGTCGAACTCGCCCAGGGCGTAAGGCGGTTCCGCGAACTGCAGCGCGCCCTGCCGGGCATCTCGCAGCGGATGCTCACCCTGACCGTGCGCCGCCTGGAGCGCGACGGACTGGTCTCGCGGACCGTCCACCCGACCGTCCCGCCGCAGGTGGAGTACGAGCTGACGCCGCTCGGGCACAGCCTGACCCACCTGGTGCGGGCGATGGCGGACTGGTCGTACGGCCACCACGACGCGATCGTCGACTCCCGGCGGCAGTGGGACGAGGCCAACCCCGGCTCGGAGATCCGCTAGCCCCTGATCTCACCCGGTGACCTCGACGGTGACTTCGTAGCCGCGCTGCTCGGGCGGGCAGTTGAGGGCCTCGCCGCAGCTGGTGCGGGTCGCGGTGAGGCGGGCGGTGCCGGGGGCGCGGGCGGTGAAGGAGGCGGTGACGGTGCCGCAGCCGCCGCCGGGGCGGCAGGACGGGGACGGGGTGGTGGTCGGGGGGCCCGCCGGGGCGAGGACGTCGGGGGCGGAACTGGTCGCGGCGGACCAGTAGGTGCTGTGGAGGGCGAGCGTGACGGTCGTGCCGACGGCGGCCTTCAGGGTGGTGCGGTCGGCGTGCTCGTCCACCGTGACCGTCGCCGGGCTCGGCGCGGTCGACGCGGTCGACGCGGCGGCGGGCGTCGACGGGCCCGTTCCGGTGGAGGCGCAGCCGGCCAGGGTGAGCAGGGCGGCGGCGAGTACCGGGGCGGCGGATCTTCTCGGGTTCACGGTGGTTCCTCCTGCTGTTGTTCCGGGGGTACCGGTTCGACGCCCCGGCGGCCGGTTCGGATCCCGCCGGACGGCGCTCGGACCGGAAACGGCACCGGGGCGGGCGCTGGGCCCACCCCGGTGCGTTCGGCGCGGCGATGGTCAGGAGACCGTCACGTCGTCGTAGTAGGTGTAGGTCGGGTCACCCGGGTAGTTGTCGTCGTGGTTGCTCAGGGTGAGGGTGTAGGAGTGGCCCGGGGTGACGGTCGCCGTCCTGTTGGTCCAGGTACCGGTGGTGGTGCAGGTCTTGGCCAGGACCGTGGTGGTCGTGCCGGTGGTGTTGTCCTTCAGGGTGGCGGTGGCCCAGTCGTAGGCGACGGTGTCGTCACAGGTGTTGCTGTACCAGAAGGACAGCTTGCTGGTGCCCGTCGGCGCGGTGAAGGTCTGGGCGATCGAGGAGTCCCCGGTCGGGCCGGTGGAGCCGACCATGGCGCCGTAGCCGCCGCCGTGGGCGGCGGAAGCGGTGGCGGAGGTGCTGCCGGCGGTGGTCCAGCCGGTCAGGCTGCCGGTCTCCAGTCCGCCGTTGGTGACGGCGTTGCCGCCGCCCCCGCCGGTGGACTCGGTCCAGGTGAAGGTGGTGCTGCCGGCGGCGCCGGTGGTGTCGGTGGCGGTGACCGTGACGCTGGAGGTGCCGGCGGCGGTCGGGGTGCCGGAGATCAGGCCGGTCGAGGGGTTGATCGACAGGCCGGCCGGCAGGCCGGTGGCCGAGTAGCCCAGCGTCTGGCCGGTGGCCGAGTCGGTGGCGTTGATCTGCAGGCCGGCCGCGGTGCCGACGGTGCCGCTCTGGTTGCCCGGGTTGGTGACGGTGACCGTGTTGCCGTGGGTCAGGATGGCGTGCGAGATCGCGCAGGAGTTGGTGTCGTTGGACCAGCTGGCCTGCTCGGCGTAGCTGCCGAATGCCCCGAAGGAGATGTTGGCGGCGCCGCCGGTGCTGCCGGGCTGGATCCAGGCGCACTCGTCGGAGTTCTCCTGGCCGTTGTAGCTGCTGCCGGAGACGTGGTTGGTCCAGCCTCCGGCCGGGTTCTGGTCGGACATCATCTCGTGCCACTCGTGGCCGAGGGTCATCGTCCAGCCGTCCAGCGTGCCGGGCGAGTTGACGAAGCCGACGCCGCAGTTGGAGCCCGCGTCGATGTTGTACGGCTGGTTGGAGAAGGCGATGTCGCCGTAGGGCGAGCTCGCCGCACCGCCGGTGAGGGTGGTGTCACCGTTCCAGTCGTGCCAGGCGCAGTACCCGGTGGTCGGGTTCTGGTAGTCGTCCGGGTTGGTGCCGTGCGGCGACAGGACGATGTAGTACGCGTCCCGGTTGGCGGCGGCGGTGGTGTTGCCGAAGTGTCCGGCGGCCTTGACGGCCTCCTGGGCGAGTTGGTTGCCGCTGGCCTGGCTCGGCGAGGCGGCCGCGTTGTCGTACCAGACGCCGGACAGGACGCCGCCGCTCTGGTACGGGATGAAGTTGGCGCCGGACGGGCAGCTCACGGCACCGGTGGCGACGGTGGGGCCGTCGCACCACTGGGTCATGTCGGCCGACCAGGTCTCGCCGTTGGTGCCGATGCCCTTGAACATCTGCTGGGTGGCACCGGCGGCACCGGCCGAGTCGTTGGAGAACTTCGCGTTGCCGGCGGCGTCGGTGGTCTGGCTGCCCCACTGGTTGCCGTAGAAGACCAGGTAGACCTTGGAGTGCCCGCTCTGCACGCCGATCCCGTCGACGCCGCCGCCGTACGACAGCGTCTGCTGACCGGTCGCCGCGGCCTGGTCGTGGGCGGCGAGCCACTTCTTGTAGTTCTCGTGCTGGGACATGCCGGGGACCGCGCCGTGCCGGTAGGGGTGGCCGGCCTGCGGGCTCCAGGGGTTGAACTCGTTGGTGGTGCTGCCCTGCGAGCCGGAGATGTCCTGCGCGGAGGCCGGACCGGCCGCGCCGGCCAAGCCGGCGGCGGCGAGCGCGAGCGACGCTATTCCGGTGAGCGCCGCGTACCTCGCGCGTCCGGTCCTGGGGGAGTGACCCATGGGTGAGGGTGCCTCTCTTCTGCCGATCGTCCGCGGTCTCGGGGACCGGGAACGATCCCTTTGTGGGGGAAGGGCCGGCGGCGGATTCCGTCGGGTCGGGTTCCGGTCGAATTCATTCGCACACCCGGAATTGACTGCCCGTCGGCCTTTTGCCGCCTGCGTGGCAAGAAGGAAAGCAGAGCTGATGAACACCGGTCAACGGCGCGGGGTAAGGAACGATTAAGAAGCGCGTCCAAGCAGGTCAAGCAACGTTGACGAAAGGGGATCAACGCGCGTAGTCATTCACTGAATACGACAGGAAATGCCGTTTCGAAATCCGCGAGCGGCCGTGTGGCGAGTCCCCCCGACGGCAATTCGGCGCCGTGCGGAACCTTCCCCCTCGGCTCGTCCGGAAGGGGGCGGCGCGGGGAATCCGCCCGCCGCCCCGGCCCGCTACCGCTCGTACGCCACCTCGGGGAAGCGCGCCGAGGGCCCGTCCAGCAGGTGGTCGTCCTGGCCGCGCAGCCAGCGGTCGAAGAAGGACGCCACGTAGGAGCGGGTGGCGAGTTCGGCGCGGCCGGGGCGGATGTCGCCGACGTCCTTGCGCAGCTGCTCGGCGCTGAGCACGCCCTGGCGGGCGAGCTGCGGCAGCAGCGGCTGGGCGTCGGTGTACGAGCCGTGGCGGGAGCCGGTGAGGGTGACGTCGGCGTGCCAGCCGGTGCTGTGCTGCCACAGGGCGTTCCAGCCGGGCTGGTCACGGTAGCCGCCGGAGTCCTCGCCGCCGGTGCCCATCAGCAGGAACGGCCGGTTCAGGCCGTCCTCGGCGACGCTGGGCAGGAGGACGCCGGTGTGGCCGTCGGGTCCGGGGAAGTGCATCTGCCCGTCCATGTTGATCCCGGCCGCGATCCGCGGGTCGTCGTGCATGGTCTGGAGCGCGGTGAAGCCGCCCGCCGACTGGCCGACCATGCCGATCCGGCCGAGGTCGAGGGCCCCGGCCACCCCGGCGGGCAGGCCCGGACGCCCGCCCAGGCCGGCGAGCCGGTCCAGGACGAAGCGGGTGTCGGCGACCCGGGTGTCCATCGCCTTGCGCAGCACCGCGCCGATGTCCAGGCCGGGCCGACCGAGCATGCCGGGGAGCACCGAGGTGGCCAGGTCGCCGCCGGGGAAGGCGACTTCGGAGGCCTCGTAGGTGTGGTCGACGGTGACCACCACGTAGCCGCGCGAGGCGAGGTCCTCGACCAGCGCCGTCCCCCAGGTGCGCGGGTCGCCGAGGCCGGGCGAGTACAGCACGACCGGGCGCGGGCCGCCGGGCAGTGCCGGGGCGTCCTTGCGCGCGTGGGTGCGGATGGCCGACCAGTCGGTGCGGCCGGGCTCGGTGCCGTAGTTGAGCAGGCCGACGCCGTCCGGGCCGTCGAAGTGCCGGCCGGCGGCGGGCTCCATGTACGGGGCCCGCTCGTCGCCGGAGGCCGGGTGGGAGGTCGGGTACCAGAGGCTGATCATCAGCTCGCGCCGCTGCCCGGGGTGCCAGGGGTCCTCCCGTCCGGTGTCGGTGAGGTGCAGCGCGGTGGTCCCGATCGGGTACGGCCCGCTGGGCTCGGGCAGCCAGGCCCGGGCCTGTCGCCCGGGGCTAGCGTCCCCCGGCGCGACCGCTCCCACGGCCGTACCGATCGTGCCCACCGCCGTTGCCGCCGCCAGCACCACCGCCGCCACGGCCCGTCCCGGAATGCCCATGATGTCCTCCGTGCTCCGATCGATCGAACACGCAGGACACTACGGTCGGGAACGGGCCGCGGCCGTCATACCAGAGGGCCAACACGTCCCTGAATACCCGGGTATGACACCCCTACGGGTCAGCGCCGGTACTTGCGCAGTTCCCTCCGGGCCAGCGAGCGCTTGTGCACCTCGTCGGGGCCGTCGGCCAGCCGCAGGGTGCGGTTGCCGGCCCAGAGCTGGGCGAGCGGGGTGTCCTGGCTGACGCCGGCGGCGCCGTGGGCCTGGACGGCCTTGTCGAGGATCCACTCGACGGTGCGCGGGGTGGCGATCTTGATCGCCTGGATCTCGGTGTGCGCACCGCGGTTGCCGACGGTGTCCATCAGCCAGGCGGTCTTCAGCACCAGCAGCCGCAACTGCTCGATCCGCACCCGGGACTCGGCGATCCAGTCCTGCACCACGCCCTGCTCGGCCAGCGGCTTCCCGAACGCCACCCGCTCGTCGGCCCGGCGGCACATCAGTTCCAGCGCCCGCTCGGCGATGCCGATGGCGCGCATGCAGTGGTGGATGCGGCCGGGGCCGAGCCGGGCCTGGGCGATGGCGAAGCCCGTGCCCTCCTCGCCGATCAGGTTCTCCACCGGGACGCGGACGTCCTCGAACAGCACCTCGGCGTGGCCGCCGTGGTCGGCGTCGTCGTACCCGAAGACCGTCATGCCGCGCCGCACGGTCACGCCCGGGGTGTCGCGCGGCACGAGCACCATGCTCTGCTGCCGGTGGGGTTCGGCGGCCGGGTCGGTCCTGCCCATCACGATGAGGATCCGGCAGTCGGGGTTCATCGCCCCGGTGATGTACCACTTGCGGCCGTTGACGACGTACTCCTCGCCGTCCCGCTCGATCCGGGTGGCGATGTTGGTGGCGTCCGAGGAGGCCACCTCGGGCTCGGTCATCGCGAAGGCCGAGCGGATCTCGCCGTCCAGCAGCGGGCGCAGCCAGCGCTCGCGCTGCTCGGCGCTGCCGAACTGGGCAAGCAGCTCCATGTTGCCGGTGTCGGGCGCCGCGCAGTTGAGCGCGGGCGGGGCCAACTGGATGCTGCGGCCGGTGATTTCGGCGAGCGGGGCGTACTGGAGGTTGGTCAGGCCGGCGCCGGGTTCGCCGGGGAGGAAGAGATTCCAGAGCCCCTGCTTGCGGGCCTGGGCCTGGAGGTCGGCGACGACCGGGGGGACGGCCCACCGGTCGCGGACCGGGTCGGCGAGTCGGGCGGCGAGCTGGGCGGCGAGGACGGGCTCGGCGGGGTGCACGTGCTCGTCCATGAAGGCGAGCAGCTGCTCGCGGAGCTCGTTCGTCCGGGCGTCGTAGGCGAAGTCCATAGGGTTCTCAGCTCTCCTTGAGGGTGCTCAGGCCGTGCCGGGCGAGGATCGGGGCCATCTCGCCGGCGCGCTCGAAACCGGCGCCCAGGGTGCGGCCCTGCCGGAAGCGGAAGTGGATGCCCTCGGCGACGGCGGCGAGCTTGAACGAGGCGAAGGCGACGTACCAGTCGAGGTCCTCCGCCCGGCGCCCGGTCGCGTCGGCGTAGGAGGAGACGATCTCGTCGGGCTTCGGGAAGCCGGGGGCGGTCATGGCGGAGGGGATGATGCCGCCGCCGACGCCGGCGAGTTCGGTGTACATCACCAGCAGGCCGACGTCGGTGAGCGGGTCACCGAGGGTGGACATCTCCCAGTCCAGGACGGCGGCGATGGTGTCGTCCGCGTCGACCAGGACGTTGTCGAGCCGGTAGTCGCCGTGCACCAGCGCGGGCGCGGGCGAGACCGGCAGCCGCTCGGCGAGCCTGGCGCGCAGGCGGTCGAGGTCGGGCAGGTCGCGGCTGCGGGAGGCTTCCAACTGCTTCGACCAGCGGCGCAGCTGGCGCTCCAGGTAGCCCTCCGGGCGGCCGAAGTCGGCGAGGCCGACGGCGGCCGGGTCGATCCCGTGCAGGGTGGCGAGGGTGTCGACCAGCCTGCGCCCGAGCGCGTGCACCCGCTGTTCGCCGAGGGCAGCCAGCGGGGCGGCGTCCCGGTGGGCGGTGCCGGGGACGTACTCCATCAGGTACCAGGGGGCGCCGAGGGTGTCGGTGTCCGGATCGAGCAGCAGGGTGCGGGGGACGGGGACCCCGGTGTCGCGCAGTGCGGTCATCACCCGGTACTCGCGGCCCATGTCGTGCGCGGTGGCGAGGACGTGCCCGAGCGGCGGGCGCCGGAGGACCGCGCGGAAGGCGCCGTCGCTCAGCACGTACGTGAGGTTCGAGCGGCCCCCTTCGATGAGGTCGGCCCGCAACGGCCCCCGGCCCCGGCCCTGGCCCTGGCCCTCCCCCCGGCCCTGGCCCTCCCCCTGGCCCTCTCCCTGGCCCTGGAGGATTCCGGGCAGCTCGCGGTCCAGGTGGGCCCGGAGGCGGGCCAGGTCCAGGCCTGGCGGGTCGACGGGGGTCTCGGTCATCGGGCGGCTCCTCGGGGAAGCGGATCATTGACTAAGCGCTTGCTTAGCATTCAACCGCAGGAGGCCCCCTGTCAATGCCGCGAACCCCCGCGCCGCACGGCCCGGGGGTCCGATCGGCGCGGGGGCCGCCGGCGAGGCCTGCTCATCACGCCATCCTCCGTGCGACACAAGGGAGTTGCCCGCCGACCCCTCCCCCACCGCGGTCGCACCGGCCCCGCCTCGACAGAGGTCGATCAAAAGTGTTCTGATGATCACTTCCATCGATCGTCTTCTGAACACCGCCTGATCGAAGATCAGAGAAATGGGGTCCGGTGAGGACTGCTCGCGGCTCGGCCATCCTGCTGGCGATGGGGGTCCTCGGGACCTCCGCCCTGGCGACGGGATGCTCCGGCACGCAGAGCAGACCCACGGCCGCCACCGGCACCACCCCGTCCAGCCCCGCCCCGAGCGCCACCACCGAGGCCCCCGCCCCGCCACCGCCAGTCCCCACCCCCACTCCCACCTGGGACGGCCAGGTCAAGGTGCTCGGCGACGGCTCCACCTCCTACACCGGCCCGCAGCCCAAGCAGCCCACGCCCGAGAAGCTCAAGCCCGGCGAGAAGCCGCCGCAGTTCGTCGTCTTCTCCTGGGACGGCGCGCTGGAGGGCGACGATCGCATGTTCTCCCGCTTCCGCAGACTCGGCGTCGAGAACAACGCCCAGATGACCTTCTTCCTGAGCGGCCTCTACACCCTCCCCAAGTCCAAGAGCACGCTCTACAAGCCACCGCAGCACAAGCCCGGCGACGCCTCCATCGACTACGCCACCGACCCCCACATCAAGGACACCCTGGAACAGCTGCGCCTCGCCTGGCAGGACGGCAACGAGATCGGCACCCACTTCAACGGGCACTTCTGCAACGCCAAGGGCGGCGGCGAGTGGAGCACCGAGGAGTGGAAGAGCGAGCTCGACCAGGCCGTCTCCTTCGTCACCAACTGGAAGACCAACACCGGCTTCAAGGACGTCCCGCCGCTCCCCTTCGACTACACCAAGGAACTGGTCGGCGGCCGCGCCCCCTGCCTGGAGGGCCAGAAGAACCTGCTGCCGGCCGAGAAGGCGGCGGGCTTCCGCTACGACGCCAGCTCCCCGGGCGAGTTCCAGGTCTGGCCGGTGAAGAAGGAGGGCATCTGGAACTTCCCGCTGCAGATGCTCCCCTACCCCGGCAGGTCGACCCAGAGCCTCTCGATGGACTTCAACTTCCTGGCCAACCAGTCCGGGAACACCACCAACGGCGACCCCAAGAAGTACGACACCTGGGAGAAGGAGACCCGCGAGAGCTACCTGGCCGGCTTCGAACGCGTCTACAACGGCAGCCGCGCCCCGCTCTTCATCGGCAACCACTTCGAGTCCTGGAACGGCGGCATCTACATGCAGGCCATCGAGGACGTGATGAAGAACGTCTGCAAGCGCGAGGGCGTCCGCTGCGTCTCCTTCCGCCAGGTCGCCGACTGGCTCGACGCCCAGGACCCGAAGGTCCTCGACCAGCTCCGCCAACTCGACCCCGCCCAGCCGGCCGACTGGTCCCGCCTGGTCAAGTGACCGGACGGGACCGCCGGGCCTCCGACAGGAGGAGGCGCACCCCCGCCGTTCGGGGCGTGGGGGCGGGGGCCGGGTGCGTGTTAGCTTCGCCGGATGGGGCGGCGTGGGGTGGCGGGTCGGGCGGCGGTCGAGGGGATGCGGGAGCTCGCGGGGGCGGGGTTGACGGCTTCGGAGGTCTTCCGGCGGGCGGATGAACTGCTGCGCCCGGTGCTGGGGTTCGACGCGGTGTGCTGGCACACGGCGGACCCCGCCACCGGGCTGGTGAACTCGGTGCAGAGCGAGGACCTCGCCCTCGACGAGTTCGAGCACGCCGTGCGCCTCGAGGTGTGGGCGGACGACGTCGCGACCTTTCCCAAGATCCGGCGCAGCGGGGTGCACGCCGAGACGCTGAGCCGGGCGACCCGGGGGCTCCTGCGGGAGAGCGTGCGGTTCCGGGAGCAGGTGGCGCCCGCCGGGTTCGGGGACGAGCTGCGGGCGGTGTTCGACGCGGCGGGCGGCATGTGGGGGTGCGCGGCGTTCCTGCGGGCCCCGGACCGCGGCCCGTACCTGGAGCGCCACCGCGAGCTCGCCGACGTCGCCGCCCGGCATCTGGGCCATGCGCTGAGGGTGTGCCACGT
>NZ_JBHXEM010000129.1:0-23942 GCF_042724755.1 Kitasatospora sp. NPDC127067
TGGTCCGGGGGGTTTGGGCCCCCCCGGGGGTGGGGGGGGGGCGGGGCGCCGGGGGGGCCGGGCCCGGGGGTGGGGTCCGCCGCCGCCCCCCACCCCCCACTCCCGGCGCCACTCCCGGCAAGACCCCTTGGGGCGCTCCTCAGGGCGCTCCGGGGACGCGTTCGACGCGCGCCGCCTTCGACGCGGGCGCCCCGTTCAGTGCGTGCGGCGGGTGACCAGCTCGGCGAGCGCCAGCAGCTCGTCCGCCGCGGCCGGCTCCGGGACGGCGGCGGCCAGCTGCGCCATCGCCGCGGCCATCCGCTCGCAGGACTCGCCCTGCGCCCAGCCGCGCCCGCCGGCCGCCTCGATGGCCGCCGCGCACTGCGCCAACTCCTCGGCGTCCAGTGGGCGTTCGATCGCGTACAGCTCGGCCAGCAGCTTGCCCTCGACGGTGCCGGATCCCAGCGCCGCGACCACCGGCAGCGACTTCTTCCGGGCGACCAGGTCCGCGCCGACCGGCTTGCCGGTGACCGCCGGATCCCCCCAGATGCCGATCAGGTCGTCGATCAGCTGGAAGGCCAGGCCGATCTCCCGCCCGAAGCAGTCCAGCGCCTGCGCCGCCTCCTCGGAGGCGCCCGCGTACAGGGCGCCCATCGCGCAGGCCGCGCCCAGCAGCGCGCCGGTCTTGGCCTCCGCCATCGCCAGGCACTCGGGGAGCGAGACGTCGTTGCGCCGCTCGAAGGCGCAGTCGATCTGCTGGCCCTCGCAGAGCTCCACCACGCAGTCGGCGAGCCGGCGGATCGAGCCGTGGGCGGCAGGGTGGGTGTCCTCGGCGAGCAGCCGCAGCGCGAGGGAGTGCATGGCGTCCCCGGCCAGGATGGCCTCGGTGGTGCCGAACACCCGCCAGGCGGTGGGCCGGTGGCGCCGGGTGTCGTCCCGGTCGATGACGTCGTCGTGGAGCAGGGTGAAGTTGTGCACCAGCTCCACCGCGGCGGCCGCGGCGACGGCCTCGTTGGGCTTGCCGCCCAGGGCCTGGGTGGCGGCGAGGACCATGGCCGGTCGGATCGCCTTGCCGGCGGAGGCCTGGGCCGGCGTGCCGTCCGCCTCCCACCAGCCGAAGTGGTAGCCGGCCACCTTGCGCATGGTGCCGGGCAGCGAGTCGACGGCGGCCCGCAGGACCGGGTCGACCAGGGCGCGGGTCCGGGCGAGGATGTCGGCCGCCTCGTGGCCCTCTTTGTGGTCCCGCTCCAGCGTGGGACTGGTCATGGGTGTTTCCCCCTGTCGGGCGCCTGTCGTGGGACGGCCCGCCGACGGCGGGCCGTGGTTGCGCTGTGCCGGTGCGCGCCGGGCCAGTGCGCAGCAGGTGCGCGCCGGGCCGGTACGCAGCAGGTACGCACTGCGCCGGTACGCACCCGACCGGCCGGGGCCGGTGGACGGCCCCGGCGGACGGCGCGGCTCTGCGAGCGGCCCCGCGAACCGTCGGTACTGCGCGATCCGTCAGTACTGCGCGATGTCCACGTTCTCCAGGACACCGACCGCGTCCGGCACCAGGATCGCGGCGGAGTAGTAGGCGCTCACCAGGTAGGAAATGATGGCCTTGTCGTCGATTCCCATGAACCGCACCGAGAGGCTGGGCTGGTATTCATCCGGAATTCCGGTCTGGTGCAGGCCGATGACGCCCTGGTTGTCCTCCCCGATTCGCATCGCGATGATCGAGCTGGTGCTCCCGACGATCGGGATCTTGTTGCACGGGAAGACCGGGACGCCGCGCCAGGACAGGATCTGCTTGCCCTCGACCTCGACCGTCCCCGGGTAGAGGCCGCGCTTGTTGAGCTCCCGGCCGAAGGCGGCGATGGCCCTGGGGTGGGCCAGGAACATCCTGGTGCCGCGGCGGCGGCTGAGCAGCTCGTCCATGTCGTCCGGGGTGGGCGGGCCGGAGTGGGTCTGGAACCGCTGCTCGTACGCGGCGTTGCCGAGCAGGCCGAACTCGGGGTTGTTGACGAGCTCGTGCTCCTGGCGCTCGCGCAGGGCCTCGATGGTCAGCCGCAGCTGGTGCTCGGTCTGGTTCATCGGCTGGTTGTAGAGGTCGGCGACCCGGGTGTGCACCTTGAGGATCGTCTGCGCGACGCTCAGCTCGTACTCGCGCGGCTTGAGCTCGTAGTCGACGAAGGCGCCGGGCAGCTCGTACTCGCCCTGCTGGCCGGCGGCGAGGTCGATCGCGGCCTCGCCGTGCTTGTTCTGCGCCTGCTGGAAGCCGTTCAGGTACTCGATGACCTGGAGCTGCAGCGCCTCGGAGCGGTCGTGCAGCTCCTGGAAGGAGGGCCAGGACAGCGTCAGTACGGTGCCGGAGGTCGCGGCGCGGACGGTGTACGGCCAGTCGCCGCCGTCCTGCCGGATCGCCTCGTCGCCGAGGTGGTCGCCGTCGGCGAGGGTGCCGACCACCGTCTCCTCGCCGTACTTGCCGGTGCCCAGCCGGTCGAGCTTGCCGTGGGCGATCAGGAACACCTCGGTGATCGGCGCCCCGGCCTGGACCAGGACGTCGCCCGCGTTGAAGTCCCGCTGCACGAAGCGCGAGGCCAGCTCCTCCAGCACGGCCTCGTCCTGGAAGCCGCGCAGCACCGGCACCTCGGCCAGCGTGGGCGGGACGATCCGCACCTCGGCGCCGGTCTTGACGAAACCCACCCGGCCGCGGCCGACCGAGTGGCGCAGGCGGCGGTTCACCCGGTAGGTGCCGCCGGACACCTGCACCCAGGGCAGCCTCCTGAGCAGCCAGCGCGGGCTGATGCCCTGCATCTGCGGCGCGGACTTGGTGGTCGTCGCGAGGTTCCGCGCGCCCGCCGTGCTCAGACTCTGCTGCTGCCGGATCTCCGGTTGCGCACCGGGCGCGGGAATACCGGCATTCGTTTCGGTCGACATGAGGGGAGCCCTTCGCATATCCCAATGAAGCGTCGCCTTGCACATGCGTGTTGCAGCTTCATGGTGGGCCCATTCAGGGGCGCCCCGCAATCACTCGTTCGAGTGGTTCCGAATGGCCGAACAAATAGTACGAATGGATCACCCGATCGATATTTGTTCGACTATTTATTCGAACATATCGGGGTGCCGCGCCCCATCCTCCCCCATCGAAGCCCCGACCCGCGCCACCCCCTGCCACCATCCGCCCACGGCGCCCCTGCCGTCCGGGTCGTTCGAACAGGCCGCTAGGGTGCCCTGACTCTTCGTCAACTTCCGCCCCGAGAAGGTCACATGAGTGCACCCGTACGTGTCTGGCTGAACCGCACCTACGCCGAGAACGTCTTCTTCATCGAGCAACTGCGCGCCGCCCCGCGCCCCGTCGTGGTCCACGCGACCCACGGCGACCCGGACTCCCCCGTGCTCGCCGCCGCCGACCACGGCACCCCGGAGCCCGCCGGCCTGGCCGCGGACGGCTACGTCGGCTACGCCCTGGACTACTGCGCCCGGCACGCGATCGACGTCTTCGTCCCGCAGCTGCACCAGCTCGCCATCGCCCTCGCCCGGCCGGAGTTCGAGGCGATCGGCACCACGCTGCTCTGCCCGCCGGCCACCGCGATAGCCGCCTTCACCAGCAAGGCGGACGGCTACGCGACGATCGCCGGGGCCGGGCTGCCCACCCCGCCCTGGTGGCGGGTGCGCACCCCCGCCGAGCTGTGGGACGCCGTCGAACGGATCGAGGGCACCGGCCGCACCGCCTGTCTCAAGCCCACCACCGGCGCCGGCGGCGCGGGCTTCCGGGTGCTCACCCGGGAGCCCTACAACGCACGGCGGCTGGCCGGCTGGGACCACCGGGTGCAGGTCGAACAGGTCGCCGCGGCACTGGCCGGGGGCGGCCCGGACGGCGAGCCGGTGGACCTGCTGGTGATGCCCCACCTGGACGGGCCGGAGGTCTCGGTGGACTGCCTCGCCGACCGGGACGGCAGCCCGCTCGCCGCGGTCGGGCGCACCAAGGAGGGCCGCCGCCGGGGCTTCACCACCGAGGAGTGCTACCTGGAGCCCGTCCGGCGGCTGGTCCGGGCGACCGGGATGGCGTACCTGTCCAACGTCCAGTTCCGCCGCCTCGACGGCCTGCCGGTGGTCATCGACGTCAACACCCGCCCCGCCGCCGGGCTCCACCAGCTGCGGCTGTGCGGACTCAACCTGCCGTGGGACGCGGTGCGGCTGGCGCTCGGCGAGCGGCCGGAGTGCGCGGGGGCGGAGCCGGACGTGCGCGGCATCGAGTACACCCTGGTGCCCGGCATCCGGCCGGTGCACCCGCAACAGGGGCCCGGGCGGGTGTCTCCGGGGGCGCAGCCGGCGACGGCCCGGGCGTGACGACCGGCGGGAACGGCGGGAGCGACGGGATCGGCGGGCCCACTGCCGGCCGCGGGCCGCTCGCCGCCGCCCGCACCCCCGCCGCTACAGCGGGCCGTTCCAGTCGAGGGTCGGCTCCAGCACGCCCTCCAGGGTGAGCAGCCAGCGCTTCACCTCGATCCCGACCCGGCCGCCGCCGAAGCCGCCGATCCCGTCCGCCGCCACCACCCGGTGGCAGGGCACCAGCAGGGGGACGGGGTTCGCGGCCATCATCTGCCCGACCGTACGGGCGGCCAGGCCGGGCTCCGTGATGTCCTCGAACACCCCGCTGCGGGCGGCCAGTTCGCCGTAGGTGATGGTCCGGCCGTACGGCACCTCGCGCCAGAGCGTCTGCAGCACCGCGCGGTGCGGGCCGGAACTCAGGCTCCAGTCGACCGGCAGGCCCAACTCGCGGGTGCGGCCCGCCAGGTAGGCACCGATCCGCTCGGTGACGGCGGTGATCTTCGACTCGTCGGTGCACGCCGGCAGCTCGCCCTCGCGCGGCCCGGTGTAGCCGGCCGACGCCACGCCGAGCGGGGTCACCGCGATGCGCATCGGCCCGCTGGGCAGCGGCGTGGGCACGGTCAGCCAGGACATCGACCAGGACTGCGACACGCTCGGGCCCCCACCCTCCGCCGGACCGGCCGCCGGCCACCCCGGCACCCGGGGGGCGTCCCCGCCCCGCGCGCCATCGTACGGCGGGCGGTCGCGCGCCGGGCGGTCGCGCGGCAGGCCGTCGCGCGACGGGTGCCGGGGTGGCGGACCGTCGCGCGACGGTCCGCCGTACGACGGCCCGCCTGCGGCACGGGCGGCTCCGGTCAGAGCTGCGTCTTCAGCCCGCGGGCGAGCGAAGCGCACCAGTGCACCAGATCGGCGCGGTCCGGGGACCGTCCCTCGCACAGCACGGCCAGCTGGTCGTCACTGAGCCGGTTCGACCCCGGGATCTCCAGCAGGTACGCCAGGTCCGCCAGTACGGTGGCGAGCCGCTCCGCGTCCGCGTGGTCCAGGGTGACCGCGGCCCCGTGATGGCTGATGGTGAGCGAGCCGGGCATGATCGACCTCCTCCGTCTCCCCCGTCCTCCACCGTACGACCGGGTCGGCCGCCCCGCCCGCCGCGGAGGCCTGCGTGCGCGGGAGGGGCAGCCGGTCGCGCTCCGGGGCCGGCCGGGCGCGGTGCGCGGTGGGCCGGGGGTGCGCCCCGAAGCCGTCCGAGGGGTTGGTCAGCTGTCCGGGCCCTCCTCCCAGCGGCGGTTCCGTACCGCCGGTACGGCCAACACTACGGCCCCGGCCGCCAGTTGCCAGACCGCCCCGACGAGCAGCACGGTGTCCGCGCCGAACCGGCCCGCCAGCGGACCGGCCGCCGCCAGTCCGAGCGGGCCGAGGGCGAAGGCGCCCAGGACGCCGAAGGCCGTCATCCGGCCGAGCAGCTCCACCGGCACCCACTTCTGCAGGGTGGTGTTGTAGAGCGTCCCGCAGACCGCCGAGCCGGCCCCGGCCACCAGCGCGCCGGCGGCCACCCAGGGCAGCCCCGCCCCGGCCGCGAGCGCCCCGGAGGGCAGCGCCCAGGCCAGCGCCGCCGCGGACGCCACCGCGAGCGGACGGGCGGGCGCCCGGCCGAGCATCAGCAGGCCGCTCAGCACCGCCCCGGCGCCGTACACGCCCATCACCAGGCCCCAGGCCCGGGCGCCGCCGAGGTCCCGCTGCGAGAGCAGCGGGCCCAGCACCAGGAAGGGGGCCCAGACCAGCAGGTTGAACAGGCCCATCTGCACGGTGGTGATCCACAGCCACGGGCGGGAGACGAACTCCGACCAGCCGGCCCGCACGTCCCGGATCATCGACTCCTCTCCGCCCGCCGCCCGTACCGGCAGCCGCAACCCGGCCAGCGCGAAGGCGCCGACGCCGTACGTCACCGCGTCGGCCAGCAGCACCGTCGCCGGCCCCCAGGCGGCGGTGACCAGCCCGGCGGCGGCGGGGCCGACCACGGTGGAAACCGAACGGGCCAGCCCCAGCAGGGTGTTGGCGTCCGCCATCAGCTCCTTGCGGCGCACCAGATCGGGCACGATCGCGCCGAAGGCCGGCATGAACAGCCCCTCGCCGACCCCCCAGAGCGCCACCAGCACGACCATCGCCCAGACCGGCGCGTGCCCGGCCGCCAGCAGTCCGGCGAACAGCGCCTGGACCAGGCCGCGCAGCAGGTCCGAGCCCAGCATCACCCGGCGGCTGCCGAGCCGGTCCGCGATCACCCCGCCGGCCAGCAGCACCAGCACCACCGGGAGGATCCGGGCCGCCATCACCCACCCCAGGGCGGTGCCGCCGCCACCGCCGGCTCCCCCGGGGCCGCCCTCGCCGTCGAGCACCGCGAAGGCAACCGCGACCGGCGCCATCGAGGAGCCGATCAGGGAGGTCGTGTATCCGAGGAAGAACCACGTGAATTCGCGCTCGCCGAGCACGGCGAGACGGTCTCCCAGTCGCCTTCTGCGGGCCGGGATCCGTTCGGTCTGCATTGCCATGTGCAGCAAGTCTGCGGTCCGGCGGGGAGTGCTTCAAGGGATTCCGGCGAAAAAGTTGAGTCTTTTGGAGTCAATTTTCCGGGCGGAGTGAACTGCCGCAGTAAATTCGTCTTTCAATGGCTCCCTACCTGCCCTTTACTGCGATTCTTGGCTAGGGTTCGAGCGGCTTGGCAGAATTGATTTACTGCGGAAGAAGGCGATCGTGACAGAAACCGCGGCAGGACTCCCACCGGTCGAGTACGCCGTCGCCGTCGAGCGCTACCTGGCCGCCTCCGGGCTCGCCGACGGCTCCCGGCGGATCTACCGGATCGCGCTGGACACCTGGGCCTGGGCGCTCGCCGACCGGCCCTCCCCCACCGGCCCCGAACGGCGGCGGGCCCGGCCGCCCGTCCTGCCGCTCGCACTGCTCGACCACCCGGACGCCGCCGAACGACTGCGCGACGCGGCCGCCCGGCGCGCGGCCGACACCGACCCGCGCACCCTCAACCGGGAACTCTCCACCCTGCGCGCGGCCGTGGCCTGGTGGCGGGCCAGGGGCTGGCTCGACGGCGACCCGACCACCGGCCTGCTCGCCCGCCCGCTGCCCGAACCCGCAGCGGCCGCAGGCCCGTTGACCCCCGAGGAACTGCACGCCCTGTTCACCCTCCGCGCGCCGCTGCGCGAACAGGCGCTCTGGCACCTGCTGCACGAGTCCGGCGCCGCGATCGAGACGGTCCTCGCCCTGGACACCGACCACCTCGACCCGCCCCGCCGCCGCACCCGCCCCGGGCAGGCCACCGTCCACTGGCAGTCCGGCACCGCCCGGCTGCTCCCCCTCCTGGTGGCCGGCCGCGCCACCGGCCCGCTCTTCCTCACCGACCGCCGCGCCCCCGCCGGCACCCCCGCCCGCGACCGCTGCCCGTACACCGGCCACGCCCGCCTCTCCTACCGCCGGGCCGCCGAGCTCTTCACGGCCCACACCCGGCCGCTCGGCCCGGGCTGGACCCTCCGCCGGCTGCGGGCGGGGCGGTAGCCGCGGGGCGGCGGCGCGCAGCGCGCAGCGGGCGACGGGCAGCAGGCAGCAGGCAGCAGGCAGCGGGCAGCGGGCAGCGGGCAGCGGGCAGCGGGCAGCGGGCAGCGGGCGACCGCAACGTCGGCAGCGCCGCGCCGTTACGCAGCCGATGGGCGGCCGTGACACGACCGGCCGAGGACCGCGACACGGCCCTCCTACCGTCGTCCTCGACGCCACCGGCCGAACCGATCGAGCCGGCCGGAGGGCGTCCGCGACGAGGACGTACGCGTCCGGCGCCGACGACGGACGTCCCGCGACACCAGCACACCGGGGCCCGCGAAGCGCGGTGCGAACGCGGTGCCAACCGCACCGCGCACCGCACCGCGGACCGCCGGCCGCCCAGGTACCGACCGATGCAGATGGAGACACCCCGCATGAGCAGGAGCCGTACCCACCACTCGCCCGCCCGCCGCGTCCTGGCGGTCTGCGCCCTGACCGGCGCCGCGCTGCTGGCCACCATCAGCGGCGGGCAGGCCTGGGCCGACGGCGTGCCGAAGCCGGCCGCCCCCAGTGTCGCCGCCCCGAACGGCGACGCGGCGCCGAGGAGCGCCGTGCCCACGCCGTCCGCCGCCCCGAAGGCCGACGCCTCGCCGGCCGTGGCCGCCCCCAAGGGCGTCGCCTCGCCCGCCCCGGTCGCGCCCGGTGGCGCCCAGCCGCAGGTCCGCGAGGTGCCCAAGGGCGCCGCGCAGGCCGGTGACGGCTCCGCCGCCTCCGAGGGTTCCGGCCTGATGCTCGCCGGTGGCGGCACCGTCGCGGCCGTCGGCGCCGCGGCCCTGGGCTTCGCCGTTCTGCGCCGCCGCTCCGGTGCGCGCGGCTGACACCGGTCCCGAGTCCGCCGGGGCCGTCCCGGTGGCGGGGACCGACACCCGCCGTCGCGCCAAGGACCACCGGCGGGGCCGCCGACGCGCCGCCCGGCCCGCTCCGGGCCCGCTGCGCCGCACCGCCTTCGGCACCGCGGGCCTGCTCTGCCTGGTGCTCGGCACCTCGCTCGCGCTGTCCGGCCGGGAGACTCCGGTGGTGCGGGTCGAGACCTCCGGGCACGGCACCGGCACCGGCACCGGCACGGACGCCCCGGCGATGGCCCCGGGCACCCCGGCCACGACCGGCGCCACATCCACGTCCACCGCCCCGAAGCCGTACGCGTCCTCGCCGCCGACCCGCCTGCTGGTCCCCTCCGTCGGAGTGGACGCACCGGTGACCGACCTCGGCCTGAACCCCGACGGCACGGTCGAGGTGCCGCCGGCCGACCGGGGCGAGGAGGTCGGCTGGTACCGCAACGGCCCCACACCCGGCGAGAACGGCCCCGCCGTGCTCATCGGGCACTACGACACCGTGCACGGCCCGGCGGTCTTCAAGCAGCTGCCGAAGCTGCGGCCCGGCGAGCTGATCCGGATCCGGCGCGCCGACGGCAGCACCGTGGACTTCAAGGTCCGCACGCTGCTCCAGGCCGCCAAGGACCACTTCCCGACCGAGCAGGTGTACGGCGACACGCCCGCGCCCGCACTCCGGCTGATCACCTGCGGCGGGCGGATCGGCTCGGACGGCCACTGGACGGACAACATCATCGTGCTGGCGGACCTGGCCTGACGGCCGGGACGGGTCGTACGGACCACATGAACCACATGGACCGTACGAGCCGTACGACCCACGTGGTCCGGACTACCCGGACTACCCGGACGGCCCGCACGAAGTCACCGTCGCGGAACCGCCGACCACCGACCGCGCGACCTACCACCGGGGCGGTGACGGGAGCGACGACCGGAACGACGACCGGAGCGACGCCGCAGAGCAGGAGGACGAACACCGACCGTGGCAGCAACACCACCACCCCGCCGCCGGCCCGGCGCCGTCCAGCTCGCCACCCTGGCCGGCCTGGTCGTCGTCCTCGCCCTCGCCGGCCTGGCCTTCGGCCGCGCCACCCCCGGCGACCTGCGCGACCAGGGCCCGGTCCGGGCCGTCACGCCGCCGCCGGTGCTCCAGCCGCTCTGGCCGAAGCTGCCCACCTCCCCGCCGCCGTCCGCCGCCGCGGCCGGCGTCACCCAGGAGCCGCCGCAGCCCGTACCGGACCTGACCGTCCCCGGGCACGACATCACCGCGGTCGACGTGCGCACCGTCCTCGCCAAGGACCCGAACGTGGGCCCGGAGGAGCGCCAGGCGCTCGGCTCCTGCGCCGGGTGCGAGGTCCGCGCCCCCGAGTTCCGCGACCTGTCCGGGGACGGGCAGCCCGAGCTGATCACCGTCGTCACCACCCCCGGGCGGGTCGTGCTGCACGTCTACGCCCTCGCCGACGAGCACCTGCTGCCCGTCCTCCAGGTGCAGGTCCAGCCGGCGTTCAGCGCCGCTACCGTCGGCACCGACCTGTGGCTGTTCGAGCCCACCAGCGCCTACGCCCGGACCACCAGCCTCTACCAGTGGAAGGACAACAGGCTCGTCCTGAAGGAACGCAAGGACGAGGGCGTCGGCCTGCTCCCGCGCACCGGCGCGGACACCGCCGCCCCCGAGTCCGGCCCGGCAGTGGCACGCCCCACCCCGTTCGCGCCGAGGCAGGCGGCCCCCGAGGCCGCCGTCCCGTCCCCGCGCCCCGTCCGGCCGTCCTCCGGACCCGCCGCGCCCTCCACCCCCTCGGGGCCCTCCGCCCCCGCCGTGCTCCCGGAAGCCAAGCGATGACCCCCGCCACCACCCCCGCCCACCCGCACATCCTCCTGGTCGAGGACGACGAGGTGATCCGCGAGGCCACTCGGATGGCCCTGGAACGCTACGGCTTCCCGGTCACCACGGCGGCCGACGGCCTGGAGGGGCTGGAGGCGTTCCACGCCGTCCGGCCCGACCTGCTCCTGCTGGACGTCATGCTGCCGTTGCTCGACGGGGTCGGCCTCTGCCGCCGGATCCGGGAGGAGAGCCAGCTGCCGATCCTGATGATGTCCGCCCGGACCGACCCGGTGGACGTGGTCTCCGGGCTGGAGGCAGGGGCGGACGACTACGTGGTCAAGCCCTTCGAGAGCGCCGTCCTGGTCGCCCGGATCCGTACGGTGCTGCGCCGCGTCCCGGTCGTCCCGGCGACCGACGCCCCACCGCCCCCGGACACCCCGGCGGCCGACGCCCCGCCGCTCCCCGGCACGCCCGGGGTTCCCGGAGCTCCCGGAGTTCCCGGGGTCCCGCAGCCGGCGGTCCCGCCGACCGCCCTCGCCCCCACCCCGTCCGTCCGCAGCTTCGACGGCCTCCAGGTGGACACCGACAGCATGGAGGTCCGGGTGGACGGCCGCCTCGTCCCGCTCACACCCACCGAACTGCGGCTGCTGCTGGAGTTCACCGCCGCGCCCGGGATCGTGCTGGAGCGCTCCACCCTGCTCGAACGCGTCTGGGACTACGAGTGGGGCGCCGACACCCGGGTCGTGGACGTCCACGTGCAGCGGCTGCGCGCCAAGATCGGCTCCGGCCGGATCGAGACCGTCCGCGGGTTCGGCTACAAGCTGCGGCGCCCGGCATGACCCTGCGCCGCCAGATCGCCACCGCCGTCGCCGCCATCGCCGTCCTGGTCGCGGTGGCCGTCGGCCTGCTGGTCCACCAGGCGATGATCCGTCAGCACGTGGACCAGGCCCGCTCCTCCGCACTCGCCGCCCTCGACTCGGCCCTGTCCGGCTACGGGCGCGACGGCGAGGTGGCCGGCCACGGCGCCGCCGTGAACGACCCGGCCCTGCCCGACCGGCTGCGCGCCCTCGCCGACGGCGGCCGGCACGGCTCGCTGCTCGCCGCCGACGGCACCGGCGAGTCCATGTGGGCGGCCGGCCCGGTGCAGAACGGGGTGCTGTCCGTCCGGGTGGACTTCGCCCAGGACCGGCAGGCCATCGCCGACCTGGACCGGATCATCCTGCTCACCGTCGTCGCCGCGGTCTTCACCACCGTGCTGGCCGGCGTGCTCGTCGCCGACCGGATCAGCCGCAGGCTGCGCACCGCGGCCACCGCGGCCCGGGGCATCGCGGCCGGCGGGACGGACACCCGGATCGGCGAACTCGTCGACGGCAAGGACGAGGTCGCCGACCTCGCCGCCGCCGTCGACCTGATGTCCCGCACCCTGCACCGGCGGCTGGAGGACGAGCAGCGCTTCACCGCGGACGTCGCCCACGAGCTGCGCACCCCGCTCACCGGGCTGGTCACCGCCGCCGAGCTGCTGCCGCCCGGACGCCCCACCCAGCTCGTGCAGAACCGGGTCCAGGCACTGCGCGGCCTGGTCGAGGACCTGCTGGAGGTCTCCCGCCTGGACGCCGACGCGGAGTCCCCCGACCTCTCCGCCGTCCCCCTGGAGCGCGCGGCGCGCCGCACCGTCTCCCTCACCGGCCTGGACGTCACCGTCGACATCACCGCCGACCGGCAGGTCCGCACCGACCTGCGCCGGCTGGACCGCATCCTCGGCAACCTGATCCTCAACGCCCACCGCCACGGCGCCGGCCCGGTCCACCTGCACGTCGACGGCCTGCGGATCACCGTCCGCGACCACGGTCCCGGCTACCCCGAGGACCTCCTCCGGCACGGCCCGCAGCGCTTCCGCACCAACGCCCCCGAACGCGGCCGCGGGCACGGCCTCGGCCTCACCATCGCCACCGGCCACGCCCGCGTCATCGGCGCCGCCCTGACCTTCACCAACCACCCCGACGGCGGCGCCGTCGCCACCCTCGCCCTCCCCCCGGACTGACCCCGCCCACGCGAAAGGGCCGGCCCGACACCCCGTCGGACCGGCCCTTCCCTCGTACACCTGAGCCCCCTGTCGGGTTCGAACCGACGACCCCCGCTTTACAAGAGCGGTGCTCTGGCCAGCTGAGCTAAGGAGGCACGGTGGCCGTCCGCGATGGATCACGGCGGCACCGGGGGCAGTCTACCGGGCCCGGGTGACGGGATGGGGGGATATCCGGGGCTTGGTGGGATGGGTGGGCGTGATGGAACCGATGCCGAAATCAGGTCGGGTGGGGGCTGACAAGTCACGGAACCGCAGGTAGCGTCGCCGGGAGTCGGTTCGAGCAGTGGTTCAGACCACTGGCGGCCCGGCGGAACCCTGACAAACCCCCCTTTACTCGGATCGTCCGGCACGTTCCTGCCGGTGAAGGAGAGCGACAACCATGGCTTCTGTCACGTACGACAAGGCGACCCGCGTCTACCCCGGGGCGGACAAGCCCTCGGTGGACGCGCTGGAGCTGGAGATCGCGGACGGCGAGTTCCTCGTGCTGGTCGGCCCCTCGGGCTGCGGCAAGTCGACCAGCCTGCGCATGCTGGCCGGTCTGGAGGACGTCAACGCCGGTGCGATCCGGATCGGCGACCGCGACGTCACCCACCTGCCGCCGAAGGACCGGGACATCGCCATGGTGTTCCAGAACTACGCGCTCTACCCGCACATGACCGTCGCCGACAACATGGGCTTCGCGCTCAAGATCGCCGGCGTGAACAAGGCGGACATCCGCACCAAGGTCGAGGAGGCGGCGAAGATCCTCGACCTGACCGACTACCTGGACCGCAAGCCGAAGGCGCTGTCCGGCGGTCAGCGCCAGCGCGTCGCGATGGGCCGGGCGATCGTCCGCCAGCCGCAGGTCTTCCTGATGGACGAGCCGCTGTCGAACCTGGACGCCAAGCTCCGCGTCTCGACCCGCACCCAGATCGCCGGCCTGCAGCGCCGCCTGGGCATCACCACGGTGTACGTCACCCACGACCAGACCGAGGCGCTCACCATGGGCGACCGGGTCGCGGTGCTCAAGGACGGTCTGCTCCAGCAGGTCGACACCCCGCGCAACATGTACGACAAGCCCGCCAACCTCTTCGTGGCCGGCTTCATCGGCTCGCCGGCCATGAACCTGGTCGAGGTGCCGCTGGTGGACGGCGGCGTGAAGTTCGGCGGCTCGGTCGTCAACATCTCCCGCGAGGACCTGTCCGGCGCCGGCACCGACAAGACGGTGACCGTCGGCATCCGCCCCGAGCACTTCGAGGTCGTCCCGTCGGGCGGCATCGAGGGCGTCGCGGTGACCGTCAACGTGGTCGAGGAGCTCGGCTCGGACGGCTTCGTCTACGGCACCACCCAGATCGGCGGCAAGGACCACGAGCTGGTCGTCCGCGTGCCCGGCCGCCAGATCCCGGCCCGCGGCGAGACCATCCACGTCGTGCCGATCGCCAACGAGACCCACGTCTTCTCCACCAGCTCCGGCCTGCGCCTGAGCAACTGACGCGACCTCGCGCCTCCCCGGAGCCCGTTGGACCCCCGTGGTCCGGCGGGCTCCGTCCGTACACCCCCGCGTCAACACGGCGGAGGGACGAAACCGGACAGTGTGTCACTCGATGGTGTAACGGAGGGCGATCCTGCCCGTACCCACCGCTACTCTCCTGAGGGTGAAGCAGCTAGTGCGCCGTATCGGCCAGACCGTCGCCCTGACCCTGCCGGTCGTCCTGGTGACCACCGGCACCCTCGCCGTGACCCGGGTCCCGTGGGCCCCGCCGACCGGGCTCGACCAGCAGGTCGTGGCGGCGTCGAGCGGCGACGGCGCCGGGATCGGGCGTTCCAACAACGTGGCCGGCGCCGCGGCCAGGACCTCGGACGGGCTCGCCCCGCAGGACTCGCTGCGGGTGGCGCTGCTCGACGAGCTGCGCGCGAAGAACCCCTCCGCCGCGCTGGACCTGCTGGAGCGCTCGATGCGCGAGCAGCCCTCGCTGACGCCCTACTGCACCTCGCTGGCCGGCGAGCTGGGCAAGGCGGCGGTGCGCAAGTACCAGGGCGACGTCCAGCGGGCCCGCTCCTTCGCCCGTCCGGTCTGCGACGGCTCGTTCGCGGCCGGCGTCGTCGGCTGAGCAAGGCCGGACAAGGCCGGAGACGGTCGGAGAAGGTCGGAGAAGGCTGCGGAAGGCCGGGCGGACCCCGGTCCCCGAGGCGGCGGACGCCCCCGTCCGCCGCCTTATTGTTCAGGCATGACCGCTGACTCCGGCCCCACCGCCGACCTCCCGTCCGCCCGGCCCCCGCAGCCCCACGCGCCCCGGCCGACCACGACGCCCGTCACCCAGGCCGTCATCCTGGCCGGCGGCCAGGGCTCCCGGCTGCGCCCCTACACGGACGACCGCCCGAAGCCGCTGGTCGAGATCCCCGGGACGGGCACGCCGATCCTCGGCCACCAGCTGGCCTGGCTGGCCGAGGAGGGCGTCACCGACGTCGTGATCTCCTGCGGGCACCTCGCCGACGTGCTGGAGGAGTGGCTGGACAAGGCGGACCTGCCGCTGCGGGTGCGCACGGTGGTCGAGGCGGAGCCGCTCGGGCGCGGTGGCGGGCTCAAGTACGCGGCCAAGGCGCTGCCCCGCCCGGACGAGCCCTGGTACGCCACCAACGGCGACATCTGGACCCGCTTCAGCCTGCGCGAGATGGCCGCCTTCCACCACGAGCGGGACGCCGTCGCGACGCTCGCGCTGGCCCGGCCGCGGATCCCCTGGGGCGCGGTGGAGACCGACCAGTTCGGCAACGTGCTGGACTTCATCGAGGCCCCGCCCTCGCCCTTCCTGATCAACGCCGGCCTGTACGTGTTCAGCCCGGAGTTCGCCGGGCTGCTGCCGGACGTGGGCGACCACGAGCGCACCACCTTCCCCCAGCTGGCCCGCGGCAAGCGGCTGGCGGGCTACCAGCTGCCGCAGGGCGTGTACTGGCGGGCCATCGACACCGCCAAGGACCTCACCGAGGCGGCCAAGGAGCTCGCCTCCGGCGCCGGCCGGGCACCCCGGTAGCCAACGGCACCGCAGGCCCAACCGCACACGGACGCGGATGCCCCCGCCCCACCGCACGCGCACGGCGATCGGCCGGGTGCTCCCCCACGGAGCACCCGGCCGATCGCCGTTACCGGGGCCTCAGGTAGCGGTCGGCGCCCCCGGGTGGGAGGCCCGGCCCCCGGACAGGTCGGCCAGCGGCGCGCTGCCCAGCACCCCGCCGAGCAGCCCCCCGGTGCTCGGGCTGGACTTGGACCCGGGCCCCGCGCCGCCGGCACCCGGGGTGCTGCGCGACGCGGGTGCCGTGCCGCCCGGGCCGGTGGGCGGCGCGGGCGCGGCCGGGGAGGCGCCCGACCCGGCCTCCGCCCTGCCCGAGTGCCCCTTTCCGCTCGGCGTCGGGGTGGCGGGCTTGGCGGGCGGCGTGGTGGCCGGGGTGGTCGCGCTCGGGGTCGGGGTGGCCGGGCGCGGGGCGGCGGGCGGGGGCGTGGTGGACGTGCCCTTGCCACCGCCGGGGGCGCCGGACGGACTGCCGGACGGCCAGACCGGGGTGCCGTAGTCGGTGGCCGGACGGTCCGGCGCCTGGTGCGCCCGGGCGCCGGTGCGGACGGCGGCGCCGAGCATCGAGCCGAGCAGCAGGGTCAGGCCGACCACGACCGTGGTGACCACGGCGCCGCGGCGCAGCACCCGGCGGCGCAGTGCCCCGGAGGTGTCCGCGCCGAACCGGCGCCAGGCCTCCAGGCCGAGCCGCCCGTCCAGCGAGGCGAACGGCGCCCCGGCGATCAGCAGCGGGCTCCAGGCCGCGAGGAAGATCAGGTCCGGGGTGTCGTAGACCGGGACGGCCCGCCAGCTGACGGTGAACAGCAGCGCGGCGGAGAGCGCCATCGCGGCGCCGGCGGCGAGCCGCTGCCAGAGCCCGAGGACGGTCAGCACGCCGACCACGATCTGGGTGAACGACACCGCCAGGCCGGCGCCCACCGGGTGCGCCATGGCGAAGGCCAGCAGCGGCTCGGCGACCTTCCAGGGGTGCAGCGAGGAGAGCCAGCGCATCATCGAACCGCGCTCGCCGCCGTCGAAGTACACCGGGTCGCAGAGCTTGCTGAACCCGGCGTAGACCGAGAGCGAGCCGAGGACGGCGCGCAGCGGCAGCAGCACCAGGCCGAGGTCGACCCGGCGGCCGGGGTACCAGGGCTGCTTGCCCGCGGCGTCGGCGGCGGAGACCTCGGGCAGCTCGCCGCTCGGGGTCCAGCCGTGCGGCTCGCCGACCGGGCCGACGCCCGCGTCGGTGGCGGTGCCGGCGCCCTCGCGGGGCTGGCGCGGGACGGCCCGGGCGCCCGCGAGGGAGGGGAGCGCCCGGGTGTCCGGCTCGACCAGGCGGACGCCGCCGGCCGGGGTGCCGCCGAGGCGCACCGCTTCCAGCAGCTGGGTGGCCGCGAGGTCCCCGGGGGGTGCCTGGCCGGTCCAGGTGACGGCGGTGACCCGGCCCTTGCGGCGCGGCGCGCCGCCGGCCCCGGCCCCGGCCAGCGCCGGGACGGCGGAGGCGGGCACGACGACCTGCGGGGTGACCAGCGGACGGCGGATCAGGCCCTGGTTGGCGTACGGGTCGCCGAACGCGGCGCCGGTGGACAGCAGTCCGGCCGGGGCCTCGATCAGCGGTGCCGTCGGGGCGCCGAGCCGCAGCCGGAAGCTCGCCTGGGTGCTGCTGAGCCGCGAAGGGTCCGACTCCACCTTGACGGTGTTGAGGGCGGGGCCCGCGTCTATCCCGGAACTGCCGTTGCCGAACAGGGGGCGCCGAGGTGTTCTGGTGTCCACGCCCGTCTAACCGGGTGACGGCCGCTTAGGACACTCTGCCGGGTGGATGTCCGACGCACACTTGAAGTGATCATGAAAAAAGCGATCGGGCCCGATCGGGCCCGATCGCCTTCCACTCGGATTGCGGGGAATTCGGAAGATCGCCTGCGCTCCGCGCCCCGGCCGTGCTCAGCGCTCAGCACCGAGCTCTCAGCTCTCAGCGCTTGGCGCGCAGCCGCGCGGCCTCGTACAGCACGATGCCCGCCGCGACACCGGCGTTCAGCGACTCGGTCAGGCCGGACATCGGGATCCGGACCCGCATGTCGCAGGTCTCCGAGACCAGCCGGGACAGGCCCTTGCCCTCGCTGCCCGCGACGATCACGACCGGACCGGTCAGCAGCTCCAGGTCGCCGATCTCGGCCTCGCCGTCGGCGGCCAGGCCGACCACCATCAGGCCGGCCTTCTGGTAGGCCTCCAGGGCGCGGGTCATGTTGGTGGCCCGGGCGACGGGCAGCCGGGCCGCGGCGCCGGAGGAGGTCTTCCAGGCACCGGCGGTCATGCCGGCCGCGCGGCGCTCGGGGATGACCACGCCGTGCGCGCCGAAGGCGGCGGCGGAGCGGACCACGGCGCCCAGGTTGCGCGAGTCGGTCACACCGTCCAGCGCGATGATCAGCGCGTCCTGGCCGGCGTCGGCGGCGTCCGCCAGGAGGTCCTCGGGGTGCGCGTACTCGTACGGCGGCACCTGGAGCACCAGGCCCTGGTGGTTCATCCCGCCGGTCATCTGATCCAGCTGGGGCCGCGGGGCCTCCATCAGCGGGATGCCGCGGTCGTTGGCGGCCTGGAAGGCGTCACGGACCCGGTCGTCGGTGTCGATGAACTGCTGGACGTACAGCGCGTTGGCCGGCACGTCGCCCTGCAGGGCCTCGACCACCGAGTTGCGGCCGAAGACCAGTTCGGCGCTGCCCGCGCCGCCGCGACCGCCGCGACCGCCGCCGCCGGCCCGGCGCATGCCGGCCCGGGCCTTGGCGTCCCGCTCGCGCTTGATCGCGGCGTTGGCGGCGCGCTGCTTGGGGTGGCCCTTGCGCTCCGCACCGGGCGGGGTCGGACCCTTGCCCTGGAGCGCCTTCCGGCTGTGCCCGCCGGTACCGACAGACGCGCCCTTCTTCGATCCGGGGTTGCGGCGGTTCCTGCGCTGGCTGTTGCCGGCCATGGCTGTACTTCCTGTCTGTCCGGCATGCCCCGACCGCCCCGGTCTGCCCGGTGGCCGCCGACGACATGCGTACGTCATGCGGGAGGGCCGCACCGGTCCGGTACGGCCCACCCATCACCCCGATCGTCGGATGGGGTTACTGGCTGTTGATCGTCCAGCGCGGGCCGGACGGGGTGTCCTCGATCGCCAGCCCGGCCAGGCCGAGCTGGTCGCGGATGGCATCCGCGGTGGCGAAGTCCTTGCGCTCGCGCGCCGCCTGCCGCTGGTCCAGGACCAGGCGGACCAGCGAGTCGACCACGCCGTGAAGGTCCTCGCCGCGCTCCGTCCCGGCCCAGTGCGGGTCGAGCGGGTCGAGGCCCAGTACACCGAGCATCGCACGGACCTCGGCCAGTCGCGCCACCACGCTCTCCTTGTCGTCCGCGTTCAGGGCGCTGTTGCCCTGGCGGACGGCGGTGTGCACGACGGCCAGCGCCTGCGGGACGCCGAAGTCGTCGTCCATCGCCTCGGCGAAGGCCGGCGGCACCTCGGGCGCCGCGTCGACCGTGCCGCAGCGCTCGACGGCGCGCTGGATGAAGCCCTCGATCCGGCCGAAACCGGCCTCGGCCTCGCGCAGCGACTCCTCGCTGTACTCGATCATCGAGCGGTAGTGCGGGGCCGCCAGGTAGTAGCGGAGCACGATCGGCCGCCACGCCCGGACCATCTCGGAGACCAGCACCGAGTTGCCCAGCGACTTGCTCATCTTCTCGCCGGCCATGGTGACCCAGGCGTTGTGCACCCAGAAGTTGGCGAAGTCGTCGCCGTAGGCCTTGGACTGGGCGATCTCGTTCTCGTGGTGCGGGAAGATCAGGTCCAGCCCGCCGCCGTGGATGTCGAACGCCGCGCCCAGGTACTTGTGGGCCATCGCCGAGCACTCCAGGTGCCAGCCCGGACGGCCGGGGCCCCACGGGGTCTCCCAGCTCGGCTCGCCCGGCTTGGCGGCCTTCCACATCGCGAAGTCGCGCTGGTCCCGCTTGCCGGTCTCGCCCTCGCCCTCGGGCTGGCGCAGGTCGTCCAGCTTCTGGTTGGAGAGCGCCAGGTAGCCGGGGTACGACCGCACGTCGAAGTAGACGTTCCCGTCGGCCGCGTAGGCGTGGCCCCTGGCGATGAGCCCCTGCATCATCTCGATCATCTCGGGGATGTGCCCGGTGGCCCGCGGCTCGACGGTCGGCCGCAGGCAGCCGAGCGCGTCGTAGCCGTCGTTGAAGGCGCGCTCGTTCTCGTAGGCGATCTGCCACCACGGCGTGCCGAGCTCGCGCTCCTTGGCGATGATCTTGTCGTCGATGTCGGTGACGTTCCGGGCGAAGGTCACCTGGTAGCCGCGGTAGGCGAACCACCGCTGCATGATGTCGAAGTTGAGGTACGACCGGATGTGCCCGATGTGTGGCGCCGACTGGACGGTAGCGCCGCACAGGTAGATCGAGACACAACCCGGTACAAGCGGGACGAAGTCGCGTACCTGGCGGGTGCTGGTGTCGTACAGACGAATGCTCACAGCGTCAAGCGTAGTGGGCAGCAGGGGGTGCCCCGCCACATTCCCCGGGACAACGGGGGCGTGATCCCGGGGAAACAGTGGCCCGCGGGCGGGGTCAGATGCTGCCGAGCACCTTGCGCGGGGTGAGCCGGACGACCACCCGGACGTCGTCCGGACCGTCCCAGGTGTACTTGTCCACGCCGCGGTACTTGGCGGCCAGCTCGTCGATCAGCTCCCGGCCGCCCTCGGTGGTCAGCGAGACCTCGCCGCGGGCCTCCAGGTACTCGTACGGGTCCTCCGACGGGTTGACGAGGATCGAGACCCGCGGGTCCCGCTCCAGGTTGAGGTGCTTGCGGCGGCCCTGGACGGTGGAGAACAGGATGTCGTCGCCGTCCCGCTTGACCCAGACCACCGAGGCCTGGGGGCTGCCGTCGGGCTGGATCGTGGAGACCACGGCGAAGCTCTTGTCGTCGAGCAGCGCCTTGGCACGGTCGGAGAGCTGGGCGGTCACGGATTACCTCTTCTCGTCGGCGGTTCGGCCCGAGCGGAAGCCCGTACGGGCCCGAGCCGAACAGTAGCGACTCGGGCCCCGAGGACACCGGGTGAACACCCGTCAGGGGCGGTTTCTTCCCGCCCGCTCACCGCGACCGGCTCAACGCCGTTCGTACACCAAGGCGGTGGCGATCGCGGCCAGCCCCTCGGCCCGGCCGGTCAGGCCCAGTCCGTCGGTGGTGGTGCCGGAGACGGACACCGGGGCGCCGACCGCCCCGGACAGCGCCGCCTGCGCCTCGTCCCGCCGCTTGCCGATCTTCGGCCGCACGCCGATCACCTGGACGGCGACGTTGCCGATCTCGAAGCCCGCCTCGCGGACCAGCCGGGCCGCCTCGCCGAGCAGCTTCACCCCGGACGCGCCGGCCCACTCCGGGCGGTCGGTGCCGAAGTGGGCGCCCAGGTCGCCGATCCCGGCGGCCGAGAACAGCGCGTCGCAGGCGGCGTGGGCGGCGACGTCGGCGTCCGAGTGCCCGGAGAGCCCGGCCCCGGCGTCCGGCCAGTCCAGCCCGGCCACCCGGAGCGGGCGGCCGGCCTCGAAGGCGTGCACGTCGGTGCCGATCCCCACCCGGGGGATCACGGGGGTGGTCTGCGGGTCAGTAGGCATCGGCGGCCCTCCTGCGGGCGAGTACGGCCTCGGCGAGCACGAGGTCCAGTGGACGGGTGACCTTGAACGCCTCCTCGTGGCCGGGCACCACGACGACCCGGCCGCCGTAGCGCTCGACCAGACCGGCGTCGTCGGTGACCGGCGGCGCGCCGGCGGTGCCGTCGCTCTCCTCGGCCAGCGCCTTGGCGTGCACCTCGACCAGCGTGGCGCGGTCGAAGCCCTGCGGGGTCTGCACGGCGCGCAGGGTGGCGCGCTCGGGCGTGTCGAGCACCGGCTCGGGACCGCCCGGGTTCGGCTCGACCCGCTTCACCGTGTCGGCCAGCGGCACCGCGGGCACCACGGCCCGCGCCCCGGCCCGGACGGCGGCCGCGACGGCGTCCACCACCTCGACCGGGACCAGCGGGCGGGCCGCGTCGTGCACCAGCACGATCCCGACCTCGTCCGGGATCGCGGCCAGGCCGAGCCGGACCGACTCCTGGCGGGTCGCCCCGCCGGCCACCACCCGGATGTCCTTGTCGTCCAGCCCGTGACTGTCCAGCAGGGCGACCACCTCGGCCACCCCGTCGGCGGGCGCGGCGACCACGACCAGGCCGACCGCCCGGCTGCGGGCCAGGGCCCGGACGGCGTGCACCAGGAGCGGCACACCCCCCAGTTCCCGCAGGGCCTTCGGGGCCCCAGGCCCCAGCCGCTCACCGCGTCCGGCGGCGGGCACCACTGCTGCTGCGACTGCTCCTGACGCGTTCAGGTTTCACTCCTTCGGCGAAGTGGGTATGGCCATGGCGTGCCCGGCGGGCGCACCGGGCCCCTTCCGAAGAACCACGGTCCACCGCCCGCCGCACAGCTCCGCAAGCTCCCCGCAACAGCGGGAGCCGAAACGGTCTTGCCGGCCTCGGCCGGCCAGGGCGGGTGGCGTGGTCCGGACATGCCTCAGCGCCCGAAGTGCCAATGCACCACTCCCGGACGGTTCGTCCGAGGAGCGGCGCGCCGGCACCGGGCGCTGTGAGCGTTGGGCGGCAGCCCGACCGCACTGCGGTGGCGCGCGCTACGAGGCGAGGACCTCGTCGAGCAGCGTCTCCGCCTTGTCCTCGTTGGTGTTCTCCGCCAGCGCGAGCTCGCTGACGAGGATCTGGCGCGCCTTCGCGAGCATTCGCTTCTCGCCGGCCGAGAGGCCGCGCTCGCGCTCGCGGCGCCAGAGGTCGCGAACGACCTCGGCGACCTTGATGACATCACCCGAGGCGAGCTTCTCCAGGTTCGCCTTGTAGCGACGGGACCAGTTGGTCGGCTCTTCCGTGTACGGTGCCCGCAGCACCTCGAAGACCCGGTCCAGACCCTCCTGGCCGACTACATCGCGCACACCGACGAACTCCGCGTTCTCGGCGGGCACGCGGAGCGTCAGGTCTCCCTGCTGCACCTTGAGCACCAGGTAGGTCTTGTCCACACCTTTGATCTGGCGAGTTTCGATGGCCTCGATCAGCGCGGCCCCGTGATGGGGGTAGACCACCGTGTCGCCAACCTTGAACGTCATGTGACAGGACCCCTTCCGTGGCTTTCCAGAATAACACGCTTCTCGGCACACTCGAAGGGCGTTTTCGCAGGTCAGGGCCGGTCTCGGGGCTTGACAACGACCCCCATGACGTGCTGCGACCGATGTTCGAGAACGGCTTCCCGCAGGTCGGAGGCGGTTCCGGGGTTGGACGAAACCCTTGCGCAACACCCCCGCAACCATGATTGGATCTTGAGCTTTCACCCCTTTTCGGGTCGCGACCGAATCGTTATTCGATCTTGGTCGAACCTTGTCCGTCGAGTGACCTGGACACGTCGAGCGTGCCGCCGGACGGCCCCCCGGCGGCCCCCGGGAGTGCGACACGGGGGCCACCCCGTGAGGAGCGCATAAGTGAGGTCGATAATCTGAGACCTGACCTACCGACACGTGACTTAGGAGAAGCCGCCGCCGTGAGCCGCAGCCTTCGACGCGGCAGCATCGCCGCCATCGCCGCCATCGCCATCGCCTCGCTGTCCTCCTGCGCCGCCGGCAACACGCCGGATACCTTGCAGATCAAGCCCGACAACGCTGCGGCGACCCTCGGGACCAACCTCCGGCTGAACAACATCGTGGTCGTCACCGGGGAGAACACCGCGGGCGACTACACCGGTGCCGCCAGCGTGGTCGTGAACATCGCGAACACCGCGAACATCCCGGCCGAGCTCCAGTCCGTCACCGTCGGCGGTGCCGCTGCCACCTTCGCGGACGCCGCCGGCGCTCCGCTGTCCAGCATCGTCGTCCCGGCCGGTGGCGCGGTGGCGATCGGCGGTCAGGGCAACCCGTCCGCCACCGTCGCCTCCGCGACCGTCCACGTCGGCGGCTTCGCCCCGACCGTCTTCACCTTCAAGGACGGCCAGAAGGTCGAGGCCCAGGCCGGCGTGAACCCGAACCTCGGCATCTACAACGGCTACGGGCCGACCCCCTCGCCGACCGCCACCCCCGCCAAGACCGCCACCCCCGGCGCCACCGCCCCGGCCACCGGCGCCACCACCCCGGGGGCGCCGACCACCGGCGCCGCCGTCCCGGCCGGCACCACCGCTCCGGCCGTCCCGGCCGCGCACTGACGCCGCACCCCGCCCCCGGCGGGCCCTCCAGGGCCCGCCGGAGCGACGCGAAGGCCCCCTCCGGC
>NZ_JBHXEM010000130.1:0-23431 GCF_042724755.1 Kitasatospora sp. NPDC127067
CTGAGGCCGGGGATGTCAACATATCTGGCGTTGACTTTTGGCACGCTGTTGAGTTCTCAAGGAACGGACGCTTCCTTCGGACCGCCTTCCAGCGGGCCCTCCGGGCTTCGTTCTTTCGTGTTTCCAGCTTATCAGATGTTTTCCGCTCCGTTTTCCGGAGTTTCATTCATCGGATTTGCTTTCCGCTTTGCCGCCCCGGTCTCCCGCGGCGACTCCGGAACTGTACGGGGACCGGCCCGCCACATGCAAATCGCCCCTGCCCGGGGCTCCGGGCAGGGGCGATCAGTGCCGGTCGACGCCGGTCGGAGCCGGGTCAGCGGACCTCGGTGATCTCCGGACCGCGCGCGAACGGGTCGAGCGAGGTGCCGCCGAAGCGGTTGTCGCCCTCGCCGGCGGCGGCGGCCCCGCCACCGTCGGCGACCATCTGGGCGTCCTCGGGAAGCTTCAGGACGATCGGGTCACGGGGAGCCATCGGGGACTCGCCGCGCACGACGACCGTCTGCCGGAAGACCTGCTCCAGGATCCCGGCCATCTCCGGCTGCACCGCGGCCTGGCCCGAGATCACACCGCGCAGGAACCAGCGCGGACCGTCGCAGCCGACGAACCGCACCAGCTGCACACCCTGGGTGCCGTCCGGCAGCTGCACCGGGACCTGGGCGCGGAGGTGCCAGCCGAGCGGGCCCTCCTCCTCCTCGATGAGGCCGCCCTGCGAGGTGATGCCGTTGGCGATCTCCTCCCGGACCTCCCCCCAGATGCCCTCGGACTTCGGGGCCGCGAAGGCCTGGAGCTGGATGGCGCTGTTGCCGAGCACGAGGGTGGCGGCCACGATCGCGTCACCGGCGACCTCGACGCGCAGCTCCATGCCCTCGACACCGGGGACCAGCAGACCCCCGAGGTCGACTCGCCCCTCCTCGGGGTTCTCGAGCTCGGAGTGGTCCCACGGACCGTCCGGCCGGGGGGCCGGCGGCAGGCCGACCCTGTCGGCCGGGTCCAGCTCGGTCACGTTCTCGCTCTCGGCGGAACCTTCGACGTCATCGGCCGTCTCGTCGGCGCTGATGGCGTCGTCGGCGAGCTGCTCGACAGCGTCCTCGCTCTTCTGGCGACGACGGAACACGGTCACTGTCCTTCCCGGTCCAAGACCGATGCGAATACCTGCTCGGCTTCCTGCGAGGCCGCGGGCATGCTAGACCGCGGCGTGACCGCCGGTCGACCCGAACCCGCCCTCGGCACGTGCCGACCCAGGCAGCTCCTCCACCTCGTGGAAACGGGCCTTCTCGACCTGCTGGATCACCAGCTGGGCGATCCGGTCCCCTCGGCGGAAGCTGACCCCCTCGCGCGGGTCCAGATTGACGACGATCACCTTGATCTCTCCACGGTACCCGGCATCGACCGTCCCCGGGGCGTTCACGAGGGCAACGCCGCAACGAGCTGCGAGCCCGGACCGGGGGTGGACGAAGGCCGCGTAGCCGTCCGGCAGGGCGACGGCGATGCCGGTGGGCAGGACGGCCCGCTCGCCGGGCGCCAGCTCGGCGTCGACGGTGGTGCGCAGATCGGCACCGGCGTCCCCGGGCTGCGCGTAGGCGGGCAGCGGCAGCTCGGGGTCGATGCGCTTGATCAGGACGTCCAGCTGCGGGCGGGGGGTGTCGCTCAAGGGTTCACCTCAAAGGCTCGTGCGCGCTTCATCAGATCCGGGTCGTCGAGGACCTTCTCGATGTCCTCGGGACGACCGTGCGTGGTGAAGTGTTCCAGCTTCACCTGGATGAAGAGGGCCTGCGCGCGGACGGCGAGCGGTCCGTCCGGGCCGCCGATCCGCGCCTCGGCGGCGCTGTAGATCTTGCGGCCGTGCACGCCGGTGATCCAGGCGCGCAGGTGCAGCACCGAGTCGACGGGCACCGGGCTGAGGAAGTCGGTCTCCAGCCGGCCGGTCACGGCGGGGGCGTGCAGCAGCCAGTTGAGCGTGCCGAGGGTCTCGTCCATGGCGGTGGTCAGCAGCCCGCCGTGGGCCAGGCCCGGGCCGCCCTGGTGGGCGTCGCGGACGGCGAACTCGGCGGTGACGTCGAGTCCCTCGCCGGCGACCGCGTCGATCCGCAGGCCGCCGGGGTGCTGCGGGCCGCAGCCGAAGCAGTGCTCGTAGTGGGAACCGAGCCGGGTGCCGGGGGCGGGCGCCCGGGGGTGGCGCTCCGGCAGGACGGCGTCCGGCGGCGGGGTGGTCGGGGTCGGCGGCATGACGGGCGCCGGCCGCTCGGTGGGGGTGCTGGGGGCTGTCGTACCGGTCACGGGGGCCAACCCTACCCAGGGGTAGGGGGCCTCCGGTGGGGGTGGCGTCCCGCGCCGGACGTCAGGGCGACCACAATGGGGGGCATGTACGACGAACGCCTCACGGTGCCGCGTTCCTGGTGGCTGCTCCCGATCGCGGTGGGTCTCACGCTCGCGCTGATCCTGATCCGGGTCAGCGGTCCGGCCGCGCTGATCGGGCTGGTGGTCGGCATCGCCGCCGGCGCGGTCGCGATCAGCAGTTACGGCTCGGCCCGCATCCGCGTGGTCCAGGGCTCACTGGTGGCCGGCCCGGCCCGGATCCCGGTGGACGCGCTCGGCGACGCTCAGGCGCTGAGCCCCGCCGAGGCGGCGGCCTGGCGCGGCCCGAAGGCCGATCCGCGCGCCTTCATGCTGCTGCGCAGCTACGTCCCGACGGCGCTGCGGGTCGAGGTGACCGACCCGGCCGACCCGACGCCGTACCTCTACCTGTCGACCCGCTCGCCGATGAAGCTGGCGGAGGCCCTGGAGGACGCCCGGCGCGGCGCCCGCACCTGAGGCGGGCCCGAGCCGGCCGTGAGCCGGCCGGGCCAGGACCCGGGCCGGACGAAGAGGCCGGCCGGACGAACCGAAGAGGCCGGACAAACGGAGAGGGACGGTTCCGCTGCTGCGGGACCGTCCCTACGACTTTGTCCTGACCGGGTTCCCGGCCGACTCCGTCCTGCCGGGCCCGTCCTGCCGGACGGTACCCGGACCTGCCGTCCGGCCCCGCTGCCCGGGGCCGGAAGGAGCGGTGTGCCGGTCCCGCGGGCGCAGCCGCGGGCACCGGGCCCTGTCCGCCGCGGTGCTCAGGCGCCGCAGTCCCGGCAGATCGGGTTGCCGTTCTTCTCGCTGTAGAGCTGGCTGCGGTGGTGCACCAGGAAGCAGCTCATGCAGGTGAACTCGTCGGCCTGCTTCGGCAGGACACGGACGGCGAGCTCCTCGTTCGAGAGGTCGGCGCCGGGAAGCTCCATGCCCTCCGCGGCGTCGAACTCGTCGACGTCGACAGAGCTGCCGCCCTTGTCGTTCCGCCGAGCCTTGAGCTCTTCGATGCTGTCCTCGTTGACGTCATCGTCGGTCTTGCGTGGGGTGTCGTAGTCGGTTGCCATTTGTCGCTCTCCCCCTCCGGGTTGTGCGGTGTGTGCGGTATCTCCAGCGCACGTAACGCATGGGGGGTCGGTCTTGTGCCCGACCCGAGGCGGAGATTTTGCCTTACTTCAAGCCCTGTTACTCAATCGACACTCAGCCCGGGCTCCATCGGGGTGATCCCCGGGCCTGCGGAAGGCCTCACGCTGGGCCATCGCCGACCCCCGTCAGCCCCGATAAACCAGACACGGACAGTGAGCAAGACCGGTGCGGGCGCCTGAGAAATCCCGTGCCCACCAGGGAGACCGACCGATCCCGTGGACCGGCCGGGGGCCGAAATCCGGTCACGGACGGCGACCGGCACCTCTGGGCCGGTGATCACTCTCCGGGGTTGCCCGGAATCGCGGAGCGACACGATGTGAGCTTGGTCACGTTAAGAATCTTCCTGGTCAAATCACGGAAAATCCACCCACTCCGACCGCCCGGCGCCGGGCCTCAGCCGGCGGTCCTCCGGGCCGCGCGACGGGCCAGCAGGGCGGCCTGGCGCTCCTCGAACTTCCGGGCCTGGTCGTCCAGCCCGTCCAGGAAGACGCCCAGCTCGTTCTGCGCCAGCAGGCCCTCCGGGCCGAGCCCGCCGATCTCCATGACCTTGAGGTGGCGCAGCACCGGCTGGAGCACGTCGTCGTGGTGGATACGCAGGTTGTACACCCCGCCGAGGGCGATCTGCGCGGCGGCGCGCTCGAAGCCGGGGATTCCGTGGCCGGGCATCCGGAAGTCGGTGACGACGTCGGCGACGGCCCGCATGGCCTGGTCCGGGGCGATCTCCAGGGCGGCCTTCAGCAGGTTCCGGTAGAAGACCATGTGGAGGTTCTCGTCGTTGGCGATCTTCGCCAGCAGCTGCTCGCAGAGCGGGTCGCCGGCGTACTTGCCGGTGTTGCGGTGCGAGATGCGGGTGGCGAGCTCCTGGAAGGCCACGTACGCGACCGAGTGCAGCATGCTGTGCGCGTTGTCGGACTCGAAGCCCTCGGACATGTGGCTCATCCGGGCCCGCTCCAGCTCCACCGGGTCGACCGCCCGGGTGGCGAGCAGGTAGTCGCGGATCGCTATCCCGTGGCGACCCTCCTCGGCCGTCCAGCGGTGCACCCAGGTGCCCCAGGCGCCCTCGCGGCCGAACATGGTCGCGATCTCGTGGTGGTAGCTGGGCAGGTTGTCCTCGGTCAGCAGGTTCACCACCAGCGACACCCGGCCCACCGCGGTCACCTGGGACTGCTCCAGGGACCAGGCCTCGCCGCCCAGCACGCCGTCGAAGTCGCGGCCCCGGCTCCACGGGACGAACTCGTGGGGCATCCACTCCTTCGCCACGGCCAGGTGGCGGTTGAGCTCCTTCTCGACGACCTCTTCGAGGGCGAGGATCAGCCGCGCGTCGGTCCAGCCGCTCGCGACGAGCGGGGAGCTGCTGCTCTGCACAGGGGCGATGGTCACGGTCTTGCTCCTGAGGGGACGGCACGCGCTGGGACGGGCGCGTTGAGACGGGGACACTTCGTGCGGACCCGCCGACGGGCCGCCGACGGATTCACCTACGGTTGCGTAGGTTACGACACCGTAAGTTGCTCGGGCCGGAAAAGACAAGCTGCCCCCGCCAGGCCTTATGTCGTCTTGACGGGCCTGGCGGGGGCGGCTGGGAACGGTCGCCTACGGAAGGGGCGTTCGGCCCTTACGGAGAGGGGATGCGGACCCTCATGGTGAGTCCGCCACCGGCGCGCGGCGTGGCCTCGATGGTGCCGCCGTGGGCGCGCACCACCGAGCGGACGATGGACAGGCCGAGTCCGACCCCCTTGTCGCTGCGGGTGCGGTCGGCGCCCTTGATCCGGCGGAACGGCTCGAAGATGTGCTCCAGCTCGTACCCGGGCACCACCGGGCCGGTGTTGGAGACCACCAGCTCGCCGCCGCCGGGCACCGCCGTGGTGGCCAGCTCGACCCAGCCTCCCGGGGTGTTGTAGCGCACGGCGTTCTGCAGCAGGTTGAGCGCGAGGCGCTCCAGCAGCACGCCGTTGCCGGCGGCCATGGCCGGATCGAGCTTCGAGCGCAGCTCGACCTCGCGCTTGTCGGCCTCGCCGCGGGTCTGCTCCAGCGCCCGGGTGGCCACCTCGGACAGCTCCACCGGGCGCCGGTCGGTCAGCTCGTTCTCGCTGCGGGCGAGCAGCAGCAGGCCCTCGACCAGCTGCTCGCTGCGCTCGTTGGTGGCCAGCAGGGTCCTCCCCAGCTGCTGGAGGTCGGACGAGGCCGCCGGGTCGGAGAGCTGGACCTCCAGCAGGGTGCGGTTGATCGCCAGCGGGGTGCGCAGCTCGTGCGAGGCGTTGGCGACGAAGCGCCGCTGGGAGTCGAAGGAGCGGTCCAGCCGGTCCAGCATGCCGTCGAAGGTGTCGGCGAGCTCCTTGAGCTCGTCGTCCGGGCCGTCCAGCTCGATCCGGCGGTGCAGGTCGGAGGAGGCCACGTCGCGGGCGGTGCGGGTGATCCGGCCGAGCGGGCGCAGCACCCGGCCGGCCATCGCGTAGCCCGCCGCGAAGGCGATCACGGCGAGGCAGACCAGCATGGTCAGCGACTTGCGCAGCAGGGTGTTGAGCGCGGAGTTGGAGCGCGCCAGGTAGTCGGCGGCCTGCCACTGGTTGTAGTCCGTGCTGTTCATGGTGGTGCTGACGCCGTCGGGGCTGGTGACCCGGAGGCTGCCGTCGAAGACCAGCTTGCGCGGCGCCAGGTACGAGACGGCGTCCTGGAAGAACACGTACATCAGGAGCAGCAGCACCACGCCGGCCATCAGGAACATCCCGCCGTAGAGCAGGGTGAGCCGCATCCGGATGGTGGGGCGGAAGGGCAGCCAGGCGAGCATGCCGTCGCCGGGGGTGTAGTGGCCGGGGCGGTGGACGCGCGGCGGGGTCAGGGGCTTCGGCGGGACGGCACGCGGGCCGCCGGCGGGCGCGCCGGAGGCCCCGCCGGCCGGGGGCGGGGTGGTCATGATGGTCCTCTCGGGGCGTCCGCCGGGGCGGGCGCGTACGGCGGGGAGTCCGGGGTCGGGCGGACTCCGGTCGTCAGATCCGGTAGCCGGAGCCCGGCACGGTGACGATCACCGGCGGGTCGCCGAGCTTGCGGCGCAGCGTCATCACGGTGACGCGCACGACGTTGGTGAACGGGTCGGTGTGCTCGTCCCAGGCCTTCTCCAGGAGCTGCTCGGCCGAGACGACGGCGCCGCCGGCCCGCATCAGCACCTCCAGGACGGCGAACTCCTTGGGGGCGAGCTGGACGGTGCGTCCGTCGCGGATCACCTCGCGCCGGCCGGGGTCGACCGAGATGCCGGCGCGTTCCAGCACCGGGGGCAGCGGGACGGTCGCACGGCGGCCCAGCGCCCTTACCCGGGCGACGAGTTCGCTGAAGGCGAACGGCTTCGGAAGGTAGTCGTCCGCGCCGATCTCCAGGCCCTCGACCCGGTCGCTGATGTCGCCGGAGGCGGTCAGCATGATCACCCGGGTGGCCAGGCCCTGCTCGACCACCTTGCGGCAGACGTCGTCCCCGTGCACCAGCGGAAGATCGCGGTCCAGGACGACGACGTCGTAGTCGTTGACCGCGATGCGCTGGAGCGCGGCCTCCCCGTCGTACACCACGTCGACGGCCATCGCCTCGCGGCGCAGGCCGGTCGCGACGGCCTCGGCAAGCAGCTGCTCGTCCTCGACGACGAGAACCCGCACGGTCGTTGTCCCTTCTCCAGGCCGGCCCCGGAAAGCGGACGCGCGGCTCCGACGGTGCCTCCATCCTGCCTGGTCCGGCGGTAAAGCAGCGATAAGCTGCCCCTCGGGCACGGAGCCGGAGCCCCCGGCCGTCACCGTTCGCACCCGCAGCACTCCGCTTGGACTGTGACACAGGCAACTTTCTTCCGCCGGGAGGTTTCCCGCTCTCCGGGGCGGGGAGGACAGCTGCACACCCGCGATCTGGCTGACGGCCGGTCGCACCCACCCGCCGTGCGTTCATCCGCGCCGGCCCTGGGGCTGGGACATCACCGGGAGCGGCCGAAGGGCCGTCTCCGCACCTATCCGGACCTTCACCACCATCCGGGCTCGGTGCTTTCACCGGCTGGACCTCCTCGGGGCGGAGAGCGCACGACCGTGCACGTCCGACACAGTAAGGGGGCCCGTATGGACGCCTTCAAGGCCGGAATCCTGCAGCGCATAGCCAACGCCGAGCAGGATCTGCACCGCGCGATCGAGGCCGGGGACGAGTTCCTCGCCGAGGTGGAGCAGTCCGAGCTGGACGACCTCCGCCGACTCGCCGCCGAGCACGGCGTGGACACGGTGCTGGAGCGCCACCGCACCGCTGCCTGACCCGTTCGGCACACCGACCAGTCGCCGGATCTCCGGCACCAGCGGCCCTGCGGGGGCCGTGCGAAACCCAGGCCCTGGCATTCCCCGTATGCCAGGGCTCTTCGCATGTCCGGGGCCGCCCCGCCCGGACCCGCGGGTTCCGCGGGCGGGGCGGCCGGAACCGGTCAGTCCGCCCAGGCGCGCAGCGCGGCCAGCCGCTCCTGGAGCGGCTCGTACACCCCGGGGGCGGCGGCCACGGTCAGCTCGCCGTCGGGGCCGTGCCCGGGACGGCCGCCGACCAGGGCCCCGGCCTCGGCGGCGATCAGGCAGCCGGCCGCCCGGTCCCAGGGGGCGAGGCCACGCTCGTAGTACCCGTCCAGCCGCCCGGCGGCGACGTCGCACAGGTCCACCGCGGCCGCCCCGCCCCGGCGGATGTCGCGCACCTGCGGCATCAGCGCCAGCAGCACCTCGGCCTGCCGGACCCGCACCGACTGGACGTAGTTGAAACCGGTGGCGATCAGCGCCTGGCCCCAGGGCGGGGCCGGGCGGGCCGAGACCGGTCGGCCGTCGAGGCGGGCACCGCGGCCCAGGACGGCGTGGAACAGCTCGCCGCGGGCCGGGGCGTACACCACGCCGACGACCGCGCGGCCGTCCACCTCGGCGGCCACGCTGACCGCCCAGGAGGGCAGCCCGTACAGGTAGTTGACCGTCCCGTCGAGCGGGTCCACGACCCAGCGGACCCCGCTGGTGCCCGGCCGCTCGGCGCCCTCCTCGCCGAGGTAGCCGTCCTCCGGGCGGCGGTCGGTGATCAGCTCCAGGACGAGCTTCTCGGAGGCGAGGTCCATCTCGGTGACCACGTCGACCGGGCTGCTCTTGGTGCCGGCCACGCCGAGGTCGGCGGGGCGGCCGTCGCGCAGCAGGGCGCCGGCCTGCCGGGCCGCGTCCAGGGCGACCTCCAGCAGGTCGTCGAGGAGCCGGTCGTCGGGCAGGGCGGGGGTGGGCACGGGGTTCTCCTCCGGAGCGACGGGACGGACGGGACGCGCGGGACGGACCGGGCGCGCGGGACGGGCGGTCAGTGCTCGGCGACGGCCGGACGCGGGGCGCGCGGGTTCGGGCAGCAGGCCACCGCGCACACGTCGTGGCTGGGGCCGAGGGTGCCGAGGGCGCAGCGGGTCACCCGCTCGCCGCGCTCGACGGCGGCCCGCTCCAGGACGAGCTCGCGCACCGCCGCGGTGAACCGGGGGTCGGCGCCGACGGTGCCGGCCCGGGCCACCGGCAGGCCGAGCTCGGCGGCCTTGGCCACGGCCTCGGTGTCGAGGTCGTACTTGACCTCCATGTGGTCGGAGACGAAGCCGATCGGGACCATGACCACGGCGGGCGCGCCGTCGGCGTGCTGGGCCTCCAGGTGGTCGCAGACGTCGGGTTCCAGCCACGGGGTGTGCGGGGCCCCGCTGCGGCTCTGGTACACCAGCTCCCACGGCCGCTCGGCCACGCCGGTGCGGTCGGCCACCGCGGCGGCGATCAGCCGGGCCACGTCCAGGTGCTGGGCGACGTACGCGCCGCCGGGCTCGCCGCGGGCCGGGTCGTCCGGGGCGCCGGAGGTCTCGGCCATCGAGTCCGGGACCGAGTGGGTGGTGAACGCCAGCCGGGCGCCGGGACGGACGGCCTCGGGCAGCTCCTCCAGGGCGGCCAGGACGGCGTCGGTCATCGGCTCGACGAAGCCCGGGTGGTTGTAGAAGTGCCGCAGCTTGTCGACCCGCAGAGCGGGCACGCCCTCCTCGGCGAGCGCGGCCAGCGCGTCGGCCAGGTTCTCCCGGTACTGGCGGCAGCCCGAGTAGCCGGCGTAGGCGCTGGTGGCGAGCACCGCGATCCGGCGGTGGCCGTCGGCGGCCAGCTCCCGCAGGGTGTCGACCAGGTAGGGCGCCCAGTTCCGGTTGCCCCAGTACACCGGCAGGTCCAGCCCGTGCTCGGCGAAGTCCTTGCGCAGCGCGGCGAGCAGCTCGCGGTTCTGCCCGTTGATCGGACTGACCCCGCCGAACATGAAGTAGTGCTTGCCCACCTCCTTCAGCCGCTCCTTGGGGATGCCGCGGCCGCGGGTGACGTTCTCCAGGAACGGGACGACGTCCTCGGGGCCCTCGGGCCCGCCGAAGGAGAGCAGCAGCAGGGCGTCGTACGGGGCGGCGCCGGAGGGGGAGGGTTTGCGCGCGTCGGACATGGCACCGATCCTGCCACTGAGGGGCCGGGCGCCGTCGCGGGGGCCGCGCGGGTGTCCGGAAAATACCGTTTGCCAACGTACGTAAGCTGTGTTTGCCAGCCTTGTTCCTTACTCCCCCTGCCCGGAGCTCCCGTGCTGTCCAGCTACCGCCAGATATTCGCCTCCCCCGGCACTCTGGCCTTCTCCTCCACCGGCTTCGTCTCCCGACTGCCGATCTCCATGACCGGGATCGGCATCGTGACCATGCTGTCCCAGCTCAGAGGCTCCTACGGAGTGGCCGGCCTGGTCTCCGCCTGCCTCGCGGTCTCCGCCGCGATCCTCGGCCCCCAGGTCTCCCGGCTGGTGGACCGGCACGGCCAGCGGAGAATCATCGTCCCCGCCATGGCGATCACCATCGTCGCCGTCACCGGCCTGCTGCTCTGCGCCCGGCTGGAGGCCCCGGACTGGACGCTGTTCCTCTTCGCCGCCGGCATGGGAGTGATGCCCAGCACCGGTGCGATGGTCCGCGCCCGCTGGGCCCACCTCTACCGCGAGGACACCGGCAAGCTGCACACCGCCTACTCCTTCGAGGCCGTGGTCGACGAGGTCTGCTTCATCGTCGGCCCGATCCTCTCCATCGGCCTGGCCACCTCCGTCTTCCCCGAGGCCGGCGTGCTGCTCGCCGGGATCTTCCTCGCCGTCGGCGTGCTGCTGTTCGCCGGGCAGCGCTCCACCGAGCCGCCGGTCCACCCGGCCGCCCGGCACGCGGGCGGCTCGGTCATCCTCAACCGCGGCCTCCAGGTCCTGATCGTGACCTTCGTCGCCACCGGCGCGATCTTCGGCTCGGTCGAGGTGGTCACCGTCGCCTACGCCGAGGCCCAGGGCCACAAGTCGATCTCCAGCGTGATCCTCGCCCTGTGGGCGCTCGGCTCCTGCCTGGCCGGGGTGGTCTTCGGGACCCTCAAGCTCACCGGCTCGATGGCGGTGCGCTTCCTCGTCGGCGTCCTGTTCATGGCGATCAGCATGGTGCCGCTGCTGCTGGTCGCCCACGCGGTGCACGGCGTCGGCGGGCTGGTCGCGGTCGGCGCCGCACTGCTGATCGCCGGCATCGCCATCTCCCCCACCCTGATCACCGCGATGGCCCTGGTCGAACGGCTCGTCCCGGCCTCCCAGCTGACCGAGGGCATGACCTGGACCACCACCGGCCTGGCCCTCGGCGTCGCGGTCGGATCCTCGGCCGGCGGCTGGGTGGTCGACGCCTCCGGAGCCGCCGCGGGCTACTGGGTGCCGCTGGCCGCGGGCCTGCTCGGCGTGGTCGCCGCCCTCGCCGGCCTCGCCCGGCTGCGCGCCGGACTGGCCACCGAACCCACCGCCGAGGCGGCCGCCGACGGGGCCGGACGACCCGTAGACGCCGACCGGTGAACTGACTAGTCTCTCGCCCTACCCGCGGGCCGTACCGGCGGGTAGGGCGGTAGCGCCGCCCCGGACCGCGCCGACCCGTTCGGCCACGGAGCAGGAGGCAGCGCAATGCCCCAGGCCAGTACCGCGACCCCCACCCGGTGGACCAACTGGGCCGGCAACCAGAGCGCCCGGCCCGCCCGGGCCGCCGCCCCCGGCACCGCGGAGGAACTGGCCAAGGAGATCCTGCGGGCCGCCGAACAGGGCCGCACCGTCAAGGCCGTCGGCTCCGGCCACTCCTTCACCTCCATCGCCTCCGCCGGCGACGGCGTCCAGATCCGCCCGCACGCGCTCACCGCCGTCCGCGGGATCGACCGCGAGGCCGGCACCATCACCGTCGAGTCCGGCCTCCCGCTGCACCGGCTCAACCGGGTCCTCGCCGCCGAGGGCCTCTCGCTGACCAACATGGGCGACATCGAGGTCCAGACCGTGGCCGGCGCCACCAGTACCGGCACCCACGGCACCGGCCGCGACTCCGGCTCGCTGGCCGCCCAGATCCGCGCCCTGGAGATCGTCCTCGCCGACGGCACCGTCCGGCGCTGCTCCCCCACCGAGAACCCCCGGCTCTTCCAGGGCGCCCGGCTCGGCCTCGGCGCCCTCGGCGTGATCACCGCGCTCACCTTCGGCGTCGAGCCGGCCTTCCTGCTCACCGCGCACGAACAGCCGATGGGCTTCGACGAGGTGCTGGAGCGCCTGGACGACCTCACCGCCGTCAACGAGCACTTCGAGTTCTACTGGTTCCCGCACACCGACCGCTGCGCCACCAAGCGCAACAACCGCAGTCAGGGTCCGGCCGCCCCGCTGCCCCGGTTCAAGGAGTGGCTGGAGGACGACTTCCTCTCCAACACCGTCTGGGAGGGCGCCTGCCGGGTCGGTCGGCGCTTCCCCGGCTCGATCCCCTCCATCGCCTCGATGGCCAGCCGGGCCTGGTCCGAGCGCAGCTTCACCGACACCGCGTACAAGGTGTTCACCAGCCCGCGCAAGGTCCGCTTCGTGGAGATGGAGTACGCGGTGCCGCGCGCGGCCGTCGGCGAGGTGCTGCGCGAACTGAAGGCCCTGGTCGAGCGCTCCGACTGGAAGGTCAGCTTCCCGGTCGAGGTGCGCTTCGCCCCCGCCGACGACCTCTGGCTCTCCACCGCCTCCGGACGGGACAGCGCCTACATCGCCGTCCACCTCTACCGGGGCACCGCCGACCAGGGCTACTTCACCGGCGTCGAACAGCTGATGACCGCCCATCAGGGCCGGCCGCACTGGGGCAAGCTGCACACCCGCGACGCCGAGTACCTGGCCGGCGTCTACCCGCACTTCGGCGACTTCACCGCGCTGCGCGACGAGGTCGATCCGCAGCGGGTGTTCGGCAACGACTACCTGCGCCGGGTGCTGGGCGCCTAGACCGTCTCCTAGGAGGTCGCGGCGGTCCCGTCGGCCGACGGCGGGGCCACCGGCGCCTTCGCCGGTTCCTTCAGCGGCTCCCTCGCCGGGGCCTCGCTCGTCGCCGGCGGCTGCGGGGTCGTCCCGCCGCCGGGCTTCCCGCCGCCCGCCGACGGGGAGGCGCCGGCCGACGGGGTCGCGCCCGGGCCCGCCGAGGGCGAGGCCGTCCCCGCGCCGGTGCTCGGCGTGTCGCCCGGCTCCCGGCTCGGCCGGGTGGTCGCCGGGGCCGAGGCCCCGCCGGACGGCGCGGTGTCCTGGCCCGGGCGGCCGCCCGGGGCGGGCCGGTCCGTCGGGGCGTCCTTCGGCCGGTCGGACTTGTCGGACTTGGACGTCAGCGCCCCGCCGAAGGACGTGCCGTTGCCGGACTCGCCCTTGACCGTCGCCGACACCGGCTGCCCGGTGGCCAGTTCGAACGCCACGATCGGCGCCATCGCCAGCACGAAGACCAGCCCGGACACCGCCGCGTACGTCTTCCAGCCCCACCGCCGGCGCGCCCGCACCACCTGCGGCTCGTTCCATTCCGAGGTGATCACCGGCGGCTGCGCCCGCGTCCCGGACGGCCCGGTCTCCACCGGCGCCTGCCGCAGGGTGTTGGCGGCCTGGTTCGGCCCCCGGTCCACCGCCTCGCGCAGCTGCTCACCGGTCCGCTTGAAGATGTGCTGGAACACCGCGCCACCGGTGGTGGCCCCGATGCTCACCACGGCGGCGCCCAGGATCGTGCCGTACACCCCCAGCTCGGAGGCCAGCAGCGCGCCCACCACCGTGGCCAGCGCACTCGCCGCGACCTGAGCCACACTCAGATCGATGCGCCTGCGCTCCTCCTTGACCTTTCCGCCCTCCTCGGCGGGGCTCCGCTCCGGCATCAACATCCCTCGGTCCGTACGACTGTTCCTCGAACAAGGCTCTCCATCTTGCACAAAGAAGGACACAAGGGACGAAAATGCGGTTCTCCGCACCCGGATTGTGTGAAGATGATCACCGTTCATCCGACGGTGGTCCGCCATTGGGGGAGCGCGCTCTTGAGATTCCCGTGAATCGCGGGAGACTTGAGCGGCGAGCCGCCCCGCTGGATGCCACGAATGGAGTACTGTTCGTAAAGCCCGAGCCTTGGGTCGACTTGTCGACTACGTCTACACCGGTAGCTTGACGAGGAGCCACTGAACGGGCACGCACGGCGACGCCGGTCCCGGATCGTCGCGAACACTCCGCGTGCGAGGACGGCCGGGACACCCAGGCGCGACGCCGACGGACGGCGTGGCAAAAAGGCAACCGTGCCACAGCGGCGCGCGCGGGCATAAGCCCGACACGCCGGGGAACTCAGCAAGGTTGTGGCCAGTCGCCAGTGGGCAGGCCACACTCAGTACGGGAGCAGCGACGCAGGTGACGTCGGCAGGCACCACCCGGGAGGTAACCGTGCCCGAACTGCGGGTTGTGGCCGTCAGCAACGACGGCACACGGCTGGTGCTCAAGGCTGCCGACAGCACGGAGTACACCCTTCCCATCGATGAGCGGCTGCGTGCCGCCATCCGCGGGGATCGGCCGCGCCTCGGCCAGATCGAGATCGAGGTCGAGAGCCATCTGCGGCCCCGGGACATCCAGGCCCGGATACGAGCCGGTGCCTCCGCCGAGGAGGTCGCCCAGGCGGCCGGCATCTCCGTCGACCGCGTCCGCCGCTTCGAGGGCCCGGTGCTCGCCGAGCGCGCCTTCATGGCCGAGCGTGCCCGCAAGACCGCGATCCGCCGCAACGGCGAGTCCCCCGGTCCGCAGCTCGGCGAGGCCGTCGCCGAGCGGCTCGCGCTGCGCGGCGCCGAGAAGGAGACCGAGCGCTGGGACTCCTGGCGGCGCGACGACGGCACCTGGGAGGTCATCCTCTCCTACCGGGCCGACGGCGAGGGCCGCAGCGCCTCCTGGACGTACGACCCGCCCCGGCGCCTGGTCCAGCCCAACGACGACGAGGCCCGCGCGCTGATCGGCGAGAACGTCGAGCGCGAGGAGGAGTCGGTCTTCCCGTTCATCCCGCGGATCGCCCGGCTCCCCCACGAGCGGCCGCCCCGCCCGATGATCGACCGGCCCTCGGCCGACCGCATCATGTCGGCCCGCGAGGTCCGCGAGTCGCGGGAGGCCACCGCCGAGGCCCGGGACTCCTTGACCAGCCTGCTCGACGTGGTCCCCGCCTTCCGCGGCGACCTCGCCGTCGGCGCCCCCGCCCCGATCGAACCGGTGCCCGCCGAGGTCGCCGAGGAGAGCGAGGAGGCCGCTGCGGCGGCCGCCCCGGCCGTCGGCGCGGGCTCGGCCTACGCCGACATCCTGATGCCGCGCGCCGTCGCCCCGCACCGTGAGCGCCTGGTCGGCACCACCGACCGGCAGGCCGAGGCGGACGGCGTCCGGCCCGGGCGCCGGGCCACCGTGCCCAGCTGGGACGAGATCGTCTTCGGCAGCCGGCGCAAGAAGCAGGAGTAGCAGCGCAGCAGCAGCACGGTGGTACGGGGCGTCGGCCGAGCCGGCGCCCCCTACCGCTGCGCACCCGTCGGGGGATCCCGCCGCAGGGTGCGCGCAGGCTCAGCCCGGCTGCTCGGTGACCGCCACCGGACGCGACTCGTCGCTCGACCACTCGCTCCAGGAGCCCGGGTACAGCACGGCCGGCAGACCCGCCACCTCCAGCGCCAGGATCTGGTGCGCCGCCGTCACGCCCGAACCGCAGTACACCGCGGTCTCCCGCTCCCCCGCGCCCAGCGCCCGGAACCGGGCGGCCAGCTCGGCGGCCGGCCGGAACCGGCCGTCCGGGCCCACGTTCCCGGCCGTCGGCGCCGAGACCGCGCCCGGGATGTGCCCGGCCCGCGGGTCCACCGGCTCGCTCTCGCCCCGGTAGCGCTCCCCGGACCGGGCGTCCAGCAGCAGGCCGCCGCGCGCCAGGGCCGCGGCGCCGTCCCCGTCCACCGTCGGCAGCTGCCCCGGCACCGGCTTGAAGTCGCCCTCCCCCGGCTCCGGCAGCTCGGTCGACACCGGCAGCCCGGCCCCCTGCCAGGCCGCGAACCCGCCGTCCAGCACCCGGACGTCCCGGTGCCCGGCCCAGCGCAGCAGCCACCAGGCCCGGGCCGCCGCCATCGAGGCCGCGCCGTCGTACACCACGACCGGGCGCAGCGCACTCACCCCGAAGCGGCGCATCGCCGCGCCGAACTCCTCCGGGTCCGGCAGCGGGTGGCGACCGCCCCGGCCGGGGGCGCCGGGCGGGGCGGCCAGGTCCCGGTCCAGCTCGACGAAGTGGGCGCCGGGCAGGTGACCGGCCCGGTACTCCTCGGCCGCGGTCGGGCCGCCCGGCGCGGCGCCGACCAGCTGGTAGCGCACGTCCAGCAGCACCGGCGGCAGCGCGGAGGCCAGCGCCTCCCGCAGCTCGGCCGTGGAGATCAGCGGGGAACCGTCGTTGTAGGTGGTGGTCATGGCGGCCATTGTCGCGCAGCGCGGCCCCGGCGACGGGGCATCCGGCTCCTTGCCGTAGTCCGACCCGCGAAATCCGACGGAATCCGTCGGGACACGCCCGAACCGCCGCTCTTTGTGGGGTCTTTGCCGGATTTTCCGCGCGGCCCGAGGGTTGGGCGCCCGCCAGGGTGGAAGCATCACCCTCGCGCGCGTGGATTTCCGTGCGCCAACCACCCACGAGGAGGCCCGCATTGCCCGCGGTGGAACTCCGACTGGCCCAGGGCACGCCCTGCTGGGTCAGCCTGCTGACCGACGACCTGCCCGGCGCCCGCGCCTTCTACGGCGCCCTGCTCGGCTGGACGTACACGCCCGGGCCCGGGCAGCTCGGCGACTACGTCCGGGCCGAGCTCGACGGGGCGCCGGTGGCCGGCCTCGGCGTCTCCACCGCCACCGGCTTCCCGGTGCAGTGGACCACCTACTTCGCCGTGGACGACGCCGACCGCACCGCCCAGCTGGTCCGCGAGTGCAGCGGGACCGTCGCCGTCGGACCGCTCCAGGCCGAACGCGCCGGGCGGATGGCCATCGCCGCCGACGTCTCCGGTGCGGTCTTCGGCCTCTGGCAGGGCGAGGAGCACCTCGGCCGGGAGGCCGGCCGCGAACCGGGCGCCCCGGCCTGGGCCGAACTGCTCACCCCCGACGCACAGGGCGCCGCCGCCTTCTACTCCACCGTGTTCGGTCGCCCGGTCCGCTCCACCGCGGACGAGACCGCGCTGCTGGTGAGCGGGCGGCCGGTCGCCGGCATCCGGCACCGCGCCGAACTGCGCGGCCACCCGCCGCGCTGGCGCACCCACTTCGTGGTCCGCGACGCCGGGCTTGCCGCCCGTCACGCCGTGGAGCTCGGCGGCCGGGTCCTGGTCGAACCGCACGACACCGCCCGCGGCCGCGCCGCCCGGCTCGCCGACCCGCAGGGCGGGCACTTCTCCGTGCTGGAAGTGATTCCGTAGCGGCCGCCGCCGTCCGGGGGCGCCGGTGCCTGCGGGCCGCCGGCCCTCTCGGGCCTGCTGCTCCGCTCCGGCCTGCCGATCCCCTCGGGCCTGCCGATCCCCTCAGGCCTGCTGCTCCTCGAAGGGCAGCACGTCCGGGGAGAGCACCGAGGCGCGCGCCGTCGCGGCGGTCAGCCGGCGGCGGTGGTGGCGGCGGCACAGCACCTCGTAGCCGACCTCGTCCCGGTCCACCGAGATGTCGCCGATCACCACCTGCGCGCCCTCGACCACCATCACCCCGCCGACCGTCCGGGCGTTGTGGGTGGCCCGGGCGCCGCACCAGCACAGCGCCTCGACCTGGAGCACCTCCACCCGGTCGGCCAGCTCGATCAGCCGCTGCGAGCCCGGGAACAGCCGGGTGCGGAAGTCGGTGGTGATGCCGAAGGTGTAGACGTCGATGTCCATCTCGTCCACCACCCGGGCCAGCTGGTCGACCTGTTCGGCCGCGAAGAACTGCGCCTCGTCGCAGATCAGGTAGTCCACCCGCCCGCCGGCCGAGATCCGCTGCACCACGTGCGCGTGGAAGTCGAAGTCGTCCGTCACCTCGACCGCGTCGGCGCGCAGGCCCAACCGGCTGGAGATCGTCGCCGCGCCCGCCCGGTCGTTGCGGGTGAGGATCACACCCTGCCGGCCGCGCGCGGTGTGGTTGTGGTCCATCTGCAGCGCCAGCGTCGACTTGCCGCAGTCCATCGTGCCCGAGAAGAACACCAGTTCAGCCATGGGTGGAGCAAAGGCCTTTCAAATCAAGGGAGTTCGGGCACAGATAAGTCAAGTGGGCGGCGCGGCCCGGCTAGCCGCGGACTTCGAGCAGCGGCACGAACTGCTCGACCGGGGTCATCGAACCGTGCAGACCGATCATCGCGGACTCGCCGGGCTCGTTGCGGGAGGCGACGATCGCGATGTCGTCGCGCGCCGCGGCCACCACGTCGCCGATCCGGGCGTACACCCGCTCGTCCACCGTCGGACCGAACCAGCCCGCCTCGATCGCCCGGTCCCGGGTGGCCACCCACATCCGGTCGCCCAGCACCTCGCTCCAGACCGCGTGCACATCGGCCGCCGCACCGGGCACCGCGTACACGTGCCGGGCCCGGCCCTCGCCGCCGAGCAGGGCGACGCCGGCGCCCAGCTCCCAGTCCTCGTCGAAGTCGATCCGGTCCTCCGGCGCGATGTCGATCATGCCGTGGTCGGCCGTCACGTACATCGCCGAGCGCGGCGGCAGCTGCGCGGCCAGCCGGCGGGCCAGCCGGTCCACCGCGTCCAGCGTCATCCGCCACTCGTCCGAGTCCACCCCGAAGCGGTGGCCCGCACCGTCCAGCTCGCTGACGTAGGTGTACACCAGTGCCCGGTCGTGCTCGGCCAGCCAGGAGGCCGCCAGGTCCATCCGCTCCTCGCCCGTGGTGCGGCCGAGGAAGGTGCCGCCGGACAGCGCCACCCTGGTCAGCGGGGTCTGGGCGAACAGCGGGGACGAGACCTGCGCGGTCGCCACCCCGGCCTGGTGGGTGCGCTCGAAGACCGTCGGGTACGGCTGCCAGGCGTGCGGGTCGGTCGGCGGCTGCCAACGCAGCTGGTTCATCAGGTAGCCGGCGCCCGGCACCGCCACCGTGTACCCGGCCAGGCCGTGCAGGCCCGGCGGCGTGCCGGTGCCGACCGAGGCCAGCGAGGTCGCCGTGGTCGACGGGAAGCCCGCGGTCAGCGGACGGCCGCTGCCACCCAGCGAACTCCCGACGAGCGAGGACAGGAACGGCGCGTACTCGGGGTGGCGCAGCAGCAGCTCCCAGCCCAGGCCGTCCACCAGGAACACCACCACCCGGTCCGCCGGGGCGATCGGGAGCGTCGCGGTGAACCCGGGGACGCCCAGCCCCGCCGCCACCGAGGGCAGCAGGTCGCACAGCGAGCCGCTGCCGTACGGGGGCGCGGGGGCCGTGGCCGGGTCAAGGATCTCGAAGGCGTCGTAGCCGTCGGCAGGAACGAAGGACATGGAACCGGATTCGTAGCGGTGCGGTCGGTCGGATGCGGCGGAACTCAGACCCGCGGGCTGGTGCTGATCGTCGCGTCGGACAGCGCCCGGGCGAACACCAGCGCCTGGGCCACCGTCTCCGGGCCGTCGCCGGCCTCGCTCACCCGCAGGGAGAGGTCGTCGGCCGTGGCCGAGCCGGTGTAGCCGTGGTCCGCCTCGCAGTTCGGGTCCGAGCAGCCGGCCGGCTCCAGATCCAGGCGCTGCACCGCGCCCCAGCCGATCGTCAGCACCACCTCGCGCGGCAGGGTGCCCGGGGTGTACGTCTCGGGGTTCGCCACCATCCGGCTCAGCACGACCGAACCGATCCGGTCCAGCCGGACGCTCTCCGTCGACGTCGTCGCGAACGGCACCGCCGGGCTGCCCTCGGCCCCGGACTGCTCGTCGGTGTGACTCACCACGAACCGGGTCGGGGTGAGCACCAGCACCGTCACGTGCCGGCGCACCTCGTTGGCGTCGAACGTCGTCTCCTGGTGCACCAGGTAGGAGCTGATCGGCTCCGGGCCCACCGCGGACTCGACCGCCTCGGACACCAGGGCCGGGTAGTAGCCGCTGCGCTCGATAGCCGAGCGCAGGTCCTGAGTGGTGGTGGTACCGGTCTTCGCCATATCTCCATCCTGGCATGGTCCGCCGACGAAGCGGGCGGCACGGCGCCGAGCTTCGGACAACAGCGCCCGGGCAGGGCGCAACCAAGGAAGGTTACAGCGTGCTCATCGCGCGCGGGCCCAGATCGCTGCGGACCGGCAGGGGTGCGACCCGTACCCGCGCCCCCAGGATCGCCAGCCCGTGCGGGGCCACGACCACCGGTTCGAGATCCACCGAGGCGATCTCCGGAACGTCGTCCACCAGCTGCGAGACCCGCAGCAGCAGTTCCTCCAGCGCGCCGGTGTCCACCGCCTCGGCGCCGCGCCAGCCGAACAGCAGCGGCGCCGCCCGGACCTCCCGGATCAGCCCGGCGACGTCCTGATCGGTGGCCGGAACCAGCCGGTGCGCCGTGTCGCCCAGCAGTTCGGCCGGCGCACCGGCCAGGCCGAACGAGAGGATCGCGCCGACCGCCGGGTCCACCGTGGCGGCGATCACGGTGTCCACGCCGCGCGGCGCCATCCGCTGGACCACCAGCTCGGCCTGCGCGGCGCCGCCGAGCAGCGCGTCCAGTTCGCGGTGGGCGCGGCGCAGGCCCGCCTCGTCGGTCAGGTCCAGCCGGACGCTGCCCAGGTCGGGGCGGTGGCGCAGGTGCGGGGCGGTCGCCTTGAGGGCCACCGGGTAGCCGAGCGTCCCCGCGGCCCGTACGGCCGTCTCCTCGTCCGGGGCCGGCCGCACCGGGGAGACGTCGATCCCGTAGCGGGCCAGCAGCTCCTGGGCCCCGGCCTCGGGCAGGGTGATCCGGGCGCCGCCGGGCTGGGTGCGCGCGGCCACCGCGGCCCGGGTGCTCAGCGCCGCCTCCACCAGCCGGCGGGCGCCGGGCTCGTCGATCCGGTCCAGCTCGGGGACGCGCGCCGTCTCCTCGGCCTCGGCCGTGCGGCGGCGCCACTGCGCGTAGTGCACGGCGTGGGTGAGGGCGTTCACGGCCCGCTCGGGCGCCGCGTAGGCGGGGATGCCGCCGGGGCGCAGCCGGGTCGGCAGGTCGGTCAGCGCCAGGTGGGTGAGCAGCAGCGGCTTGCCCAGCTCCCGGGCGCGCAGGGCCGCTTCGAGCAGGGCGGCGGCGATCTCCGGGTCGTCCGAGCCCATCGCCGGGTCGTCCTCGCCGGTCAGCCGGCCGCCCATGAAGGCGTGGGCGGAGGTGCCGATCGGCGGGATGGCGACGGCGATCACCGCGTCCACGGCCGGGTCGGCGAGCGCGACGTCCAGGGCGATCCGGAAGTTCTCGCCGGTCGCGGCGGTGGTGAGGTCGACGGGAGTGCACGGGCGCAGGCCGGCGCTCAGCAGGGCGTCGTAGGTGAGCAGGCCGAGCGAGTCGGAGTTGCCGACCACCGCGACCCGGTCCCCCGGCGGCAGCGGCTGCTGGGCCAGCAGCTCGCCGGTGTCGTACAGCTCGGTGATCGTCGCCACCCGGGTGACGCCCGCCTGTTCGAACAGCGCGTCCACGGTGGCGTCGCGCAGGCCGGTGGCGGTGGCGGGGACGGCGTGGCCGGGCGGCAGGCTGCCGGTGTGCCGGGCGCCCTTGACCACCACGACCGGCTTGACGGCGGCCAGCCGGCGGGCGATCCGGGTGAACTTGCGCGGGTTGCCGAAGGACTCCAGGTACAGCAGCACCACCTGGGTGGCGTCGTCCTCGGCCCAGTACTGGAGGAAGTCGTTGCCGGAGACGTCGGAGCGGTTGCCGACCGAGGCGAAGGAGGAGACGCCGAGGCCGCGCTTGTGGGCGGCCTCCAGCAGGGCCACGCCGATCGCACCGGACTGGCAGAAGATCCCGAAGCCGCCGCTACCGGGCAGGCGCGGGGCGAGCGAGGCGTTCAGCGGGTGCTGCGGGTCGGTGTTGATCAGGCCGAAGGCGTTCGGGCCGATCACCCGCATGCCGGCCGCGCGGGCCTGGCGGACCAGCGCGCGCTGGCGGTCCCGGCCCTCCGGACCGGTCTCCGCGTAGCCGGCGGTGACCACCACCAGGCCCTGCACCCCGTGGGCGCCGCAGTCGGCGACGGCGGCCGGGACGGCGCCCTCGGGGACGGCGATCACGGCGAGGTCCACCGGTCCGGGAATGTCCAGAATCGAACGGTGGACCGGGACGCCGTCCAGCTCGGTGCCGGGCGCGGCGTTGCGGTTCACCGCGTACACCGCGCGGTCGGCCGGGGCGTCGTCCCCCAGCAGGTCGCGCAGGATGGCCCGGCCGACGGTCTGCGGGGTGCGGGAGACCCCGATCACCGCCACCGAGCGCGGGGTGAGCAGCCGCTGCACCGAGCGCGCCTCGGCGCGGTGCTCGCGGGCGCGCATCACGGCGAGCGAGCGGTCCGTCTGTTCGAGGTCGAACTCCAGGTGCACCACGCCGTCGGCGAAGCTGCGGTGCTGGGTGTAGCCGGCGTCGGTGAAGACCTTCACCATCTTCCGGTTCTCCGGCAGCACTTCGGCCTGGAAGCGGCGGATGCCGCGCTCCTGCGCGACCGCCGCGATGTGCTCCAGCAGGGCGGAGGCCACGCCGCGGCCCTGGTGGGCGTCCTGCACGAGGAAGGCCACCTCGGCGTCGGTGCCGGTGTCGCAGGGGCGGCCCTCGGCGTCGATCCGGTCGTACCGGACGGTGGCGATGAAGCGGTCCCGGACCACCACCGCGAGGCCCACCCGGTTCACGAAGTCGTGGTGGGTGAAGCGGCGGACGTCCTTGTCGGAGAGCCGCGGATAGGGGGCGAAGAAGCGGAAGTACTTGGACTGGTCCGACACCTGCTCGTAGAACTCCACGAGCCGGCCGGCGTCGGCGGGGGTGATCGGCCGGATCCGGGCCGTGCCGCCGTCACGCAGCAGGATGTCCGCTTCCCAGTGCTGCGGATAGTCGGGCTGCTCGGGGTTCGCCACCGCGGGGTCTTCCACATTCGTCAGGTTATCCGGCGGCGGGCCGAATGGCGCCGGGCGCGTGCTCACGGCAGGGTGGACAGCGCCATCGACCGGGGTTTATGCCCCGAAAAGAAACAATCACAACTCCTGAACGCGGCGGTTTCCAGGGGCCGCCTGCGTGCAACACTGGTCTAGACAACATGGCCGCTTCCCCCGCTCCCCCTGAGCACGGCCGTGACCAGCTTCACCGGAAAGGCACGTCTCATGGCTGAGCGCCGCGTCACCATCGGTTGGGCCGAGGGCCTGCACGCCCGTCCCGCCTCCGTCTTCGTCCGGGCCGTCACGGCCACCGGCGTGCCGATCACCATCGCCAAGCCCGGCGGCAACCCGGTCAACGCCGCCTCCATGCTCGGCCTCCTCGGCCTGGGCGCCCAGGGCGGCGACGAGGTCATCCTCGCCTCCGACGCCGAGAACGCCGACGACGCCCTCGACCGCCTCGCCAAGCTCGTCTCCGAAGGCCTCGACGAACTCCCGGCCGCGGCCTGAGCCTCGCAGCACACACCCGATCGGGGGGGGGGGGGCCCCGGGGGGGGGGCCGCCCCCGGGGGGGGGGGTGGGGGATGGGGGCGGCCCGCAATGTGTTGGGGGGGGCCAACACCACGGACGG
>NZ_JBHXEM010000131.1:0-22949 GCF_042724755.1 Kitasatospora sp. NPDC127067
GTGGGGTCGGCGGCCTCCCGGGTGGCCCCCCCGGGGCCGCTGTGCCACACCGTGGCCCCCCCAACCGGGTTTTGGGGGGGTTTCTCAAATTCCCCGGGGGGTGCGCTTTTTTAAACACACGCCCCAGCGTCACCGCCCCGTCGAGCGGGCGACGACGACCCACGGCCAGGACCCGAGTCACCGACTCGGGTCCTGGCCGATGTGCTCGGAAGGGCTGAGTGCGTCCAGCAGGAGATTCACGTCCGCCGCGGCCGTCGGTCGGTGGTGGGAGCATGGTGCGTCCAGGGGTGTGCGGCGAGGCGGGGGTCGGGCGGTGGGGGAGCGGCGGCGGGGTGGGCGGCGGCCCGGAGTGGTTCTCGCCGAGGCGCAGGGGTTGCTGGCGGCGGCCGGGGCGGTGGTGGCGGACCACCGGGCGGCCGTGGAGCAGGCGCGGTCGGCGTACGTCGGGGAGCGGGACCGGCTGGTGCGGGAGGAGCTGGGGGCCATCGCGGTGGCGCGGCTCCGGGACGTGACCGAGGGCCGGCTGCGGGTCGGGGCGCTGGAGGCGGCCGGGCTGGCGACGGTGCGGCAGGTGGCGGAGGCCTCCGGCTACACCCTGCGGCTGATCCCGGGGGTCGGGGCGCAGACGGCGGCGCAGGCGCTGGCCGCGGCCGGGCAGATCGCCAGGGCGGTCGAGCAGACGGTGGCGGTGCGGCTGGACGTCGAGCGGCAGGACGCGACGAGCACCGCGCTGGTCGTGGCGCTCCAGCGGCTTGTGGCCGCCGGGCCCCAGGCGCGGCGGGCCCGGGAGACCGCGGAGCGGGTCCGGGCCGAGGTCGAGCCGCTCGTGGCGGCCGCGCAGCCGGCCGGCGGGCTGCTGCGCGGGCTGTTCGCCGGGCGGGAGCGGCGGGCGCAGGCGCAGGCCGCGGTCGAGCGGCTGGAGAAGGAGCTGGCCGGGTACGCGGCGCTGGAGGTCCCGGTGCTGCTCGCCCAGGCCTCGGTCGACCTGCTGCGTCCGGCGGTCGACCCGGTCGAGGCATGGACGGACTTCGAGCTCCGCTCGGCCGACTACTACGGCGTGCTCGGCGGGATCGTCGAGGAGGCCGGGGCCGAACCCGCCGCCGCCGAGGGGTTCCTGCCGGAGGAGCTGTCGGACCGGGTGCGGGCCGAGCCGCTGGACGACGCCCACTGCCGGGTCTCGCTGCGCGGCTACCAGGCGTTCGGGGCGCGGTTCGCGCTCGCCCAGCGGCGGGTGATCATCGGGGACGAGATGGGCCTCGGCAAGACGGTCCAGGCGATCGCCGTGCTGGCGCACCTGCGGGCGCGGGGGAGCACCCACTTCCTGGTGGTCTGCCCGGCCAGTGTCCTGATCAACTGGATCCGGGAGGTCGAGTCGCGCAGTACTCTGCGGGCGTTGCGGGTGCACGGCCCGGAGCGGGAGGCGGCGCTCGCCGGGTGGCTGCGGGACGGCGGGGTCGCGGTGGTGACCTTCGACGGGCTGCGCCGCCTGGAGGCGGCCGAGGTGGCGGATGCGGTCACGGTCGGGATGGTCGTGGTGGACGAGGCGCACTTCGTCAAGAACCGTGCCGCGCAGCGCTCCCGGGCGGTGGCCGCCTGGACGGAGCGGGTGGAGCGGGTGCTGTTCCTCACCGGGACGCCGATGGAGAACCGGGTGGAGGAGTTCCGCAGTCTGGTGGAGTACCTCCGGCCCGGGCTGGTGCCGTCGGTCCGGCAGGATTCGGCGGCCGCCGGGCCGGTGGCCTTCCGCAAGGCGGTCGCCCCGGCGTACCTGCGCCGCAACCAGCGGGACGTGCTGACCGAGCTGCCCGAGGTGGTGCACGTGGACGAGTGGGAGGAGTTCTCGCCCGCCGACCTCGCCGCCTACCGCTCGGCCGTCGCGGCGGGCAGCTTCCCGGCGATGCGCCGGGCCGGGTACGCGGACCCGGCGCAGTCGGCGAAGCTGCGCCGGCTGCTGGAGATCGTCCGCGAGGCGGCGGACAGCGGACTGAAGGTGGTGGTCTTCTCGTTCTTCCGGGACGTCCTGGCGGCTGTGCAGGCGGCTCTGGAGCAGCGGGCGTTCGGGCCGGTCGACGGCTCGCTGGACTCGGCGCGGCGGCAGGACGTGGTGGACGGGTTCGCCGCCGCGCCCGGGCACGCGGTGCTGCTCTGCCAGATCCAGGCCGGGGGCGTGGGGCTCAACATCCAGGCCGCCTCGGTGGTGATCCTCTGCGAGCCGCAGGTCAAACCGACCCTGGAGGAGCAGGCGGTGGCCCGGGCGCACCGGATGGGGCAGGTCCGCCGGGTACGGGTGCATCGGCTGCTGGCCGCGGACAGCGTCGACCAGCGGATGCTGGACCTGCTGCGGGTGAAGGGCAGGCTGTTCGACGACTACGCGCGGCGCAGCGAGGTGGCGGAGTCGACCCCGGAGGCGGTGGACGTGTCGGAGCAGTCGCTGGTGGCGCTGATCGTCGAGGAGGAGCAGTTGCGGCTGGCGGTCTCCGACCGATGAGCGACGAGCGACGAGCGACGAGCGGGGCGCGGGGCGTGGGACGGCGGGCGGTCAGTCGTCCGCGAGTGCGCGCAGGTAGGTGAGGACGGCGCGCACCCGGCGGTGTCCGGTGTCGGGGGTGGGCATGCCGAGCTTGCCGAAGATGCTGCCGATGTGCTTGTTCACCGAGCTCTCGGCGAGGAAGAGGAGCCGGGCGATGGTCGGGTTGTTGTGGCCCTCGGCCATCAGGGCGAGCACCTCCCGCTCGCGCGCGGTGAGGGCGGCCAGCGGGTCGGGGCCGGTGCGGTGGGCCATCAGCTGGGAGATGACCTCCGGGTCCATCGCGGTGCCGCCCTCGGCGACCCGCCGCAGCGCCTGGAGGAACTCCTCGGCGCGGCCGACCCGGTCCTTGAGCAGGTAGCCGACGCCGGTGGCGCTCTGGGCGAGCAGCTCGGCGGCGTAGGCGCGTTCGACGTACTGGGAGAGGATCAGGACGGGCAGTGCGGGCAGTCGGCGGCGGGCCTCCACGGCGGCGCGCAGTCCCTCGTCGCGGAAGTCCGGCGGCAGCCGGACGTCGACCACGGCGACGTCGGGGCGGTGGTCGAGCAGGGCGGGCAGCAGGTCGTCGCCGTGCTCGACGGTCGCGCACACCTCGTGTCCCTCGCTGTGCAGCAGCAGGACGAGGCCTTCGCGGAGCAGGGCGTTGTCCTCGGCGATCAGGATCCGCACGGGATCTCCACTTCCAGGATGGTCGGGCCCCCGGGCGGGCTGGACAGGCGGGTGGTGCCGTCGAACGCGGCGACCCTGCGGCGCAGGCCGGGCAGGCCGCTTCCGGCGCCCTCGACGGCGCCGCCCCGGCCGTCGTCCTCGACCCGGACGGCGATGGCGGCCGCGGTGATCCGCAGCCGGACCAGGGCGCTGCGGGCTCCGCTGTGCCGGGCGACGTTGGCGAGCGCCTCGGAGACCACGAAGTAGGCCGCGGCCTCGGCGGCGGCCGGTGCGCGCGGTGGCGGGTCGGCCGGGGAGGGGGCGACCCGGCCGCCCCCGGTGTCCGGTTCGCCCCGGCCGCCCCCGGTGTCCGGCTCGACCCGGGTGGGCACGGCGCAGCGGGCGGCGAGCGACCGTACGGCCTCGGCGAGACCGCGGTCGGCGAGCAGCGGCGGGTGGATGCCCCGCACCAGGGTGCGCAGCGACTCCAGGGCCTGCTCGGCGACGAGTTGGGTGGAGTCCACCAACGCGGCCGCCTGCTCGGGACGTTGGTCCAGCGCGCGGCGGATCATGCCGAGCCGGAGCGAGACGGCCACCAGGTTGGCCTGGGCGCCGTCGTGCAGGTCCCGTTCGATCCGGCGCAGTTCGGCGGCATGGGCGTCCAGCGCCTCGGACCGGGTGGTGGTCAGCTCCTGGACGCGCCGGGCCAGCGACGGGCGGGGCCGGGCGACCAGCAGCGGGCGGGAGGCCCGGGCGTGCAGGTCGGCGGCGGGCGCCAGCACGGCCAGGGCGACCACCGCGTAGCCGACCCCGCCGACCGCCGCCGCGACGGCCACCGGCCAGGAGTCGACGGTCAGCAGGATGATGCTCCCGCGCTCGTCCGGCAGGAGCCGCCACCACACCGGCGCCGTCAGCCAGTTGACGGCGTGGCTGCACAGGGTGAGGGCGGCGGCCGACAGGGCCGTCCCGGCGGTGGCGTGGGCGAGCAGCCACACCAGGTCCTTGCGGACGGCCGGGTCGCGCAGGGACGCCCGGTCGCGGTACGGGGTGCGCGGCCGGTCGCCGCCCAGCCACCGGCCGGCCCGCCGGCGGTGGAACTCGGCGAACCGGCGCAGCAGTCGCAGGGCCGGCGGCAGGAGCGGCAGGCCCGGGCCGACCAGGCAGAGGGCGAGGACGACGAGCAGCAGGCAGAGCCCGACCAGCGCGACCGCTCCGGTGCCGAGGCAGAGCAGGAGGTGGCCGGCGGCGGCGGGGGAGCGGCGCACCGCGGACCGGGCGGCGGAGCGCAGATCCGCGCGGGTCGTCCAGCGGGTGGCCGAACGGATGGCGGAGCGGACGGGCGACCGGACGGCCGACCGGACCGTGGACGCGGCAATCCTGGGCGCCCGCACGATGGTTCAGTCCTCCGAGCGTCCGAGCCGACTGTTCGATCACCCTAACACCGGCCCCGGAACCGGCCCGGAGGCCGTCACGGGGCGCGGCTCTTCCGCCGCCGTGCCGGACACCTCCACAATGGGTCGGGTCGATCGCGGAAGTGGGGGAACCGGGGTGGAGTGGCTGCTGGGGATCGGTGGGGCCCTGCTGCTCGGGGTGGTGACCAATCTGGTGTACGACTTCGCCAAGTTCGGCGGCTCACGGCTCGGTTCCCGGGTGCCGGTGCCGCGGGTCCGGCGGGCGAGCCTGACGGCGGCGGCCCGGGCGCACGACGTGCGGGCGGACGGGCTGGCGCCGCTGATCACCTGGTCGGCGACCCGGCCGCTGGCGCCGAGCACGCTGGTGACGGCGCACCGCGGGAGGGTCGAGCGCCCGCACGTGCTGGACGCGGTCGGGTGGGCCGAGGAGGTGGTGCGCCGGAGGGCGGCCGGTGCGGCGGGCCGCACCGCGTACATCTCGCGGCTGACGGTCGATCACGGCGAGCACGGTGGTGCGCGGGTCTGCGAGGTGGACATCGCGGAGAGCGACTACGCGGAGTGCATGGCCACCACCGGGATGGGCCGGGAGGACCCGGAGGCGGCCCGGCTGCTGCACGAGGCGCTGGACCAGGGCCTGACGAGCTTCGTGGCCGTCGCGCCGCCCACGATGGTCAGCGCCTGCGTCGCGGTGCGGGACCGGCTGGGCCGGCTGCTGCTGCTCCGCCGCTCGCTGGCGGTCCACACCTTCCCGGCGCAGTGGACGGTCGGGATCAACGAGACGATGAAGTACCGCGACGAGCCGGGCGCCGCCGAGGACTTCTACGGGCTGGTCCGGCGGGCGCTGGAGGAGGAGTTGGGGCTGCTGCCGGACGACGTCGGGCCGACCGTGATCACCTGGCTGGGCTGGAGCGAGCCGGCCTCCTGCTACACGCTGGTGGCCACCGTCCGGTCCCGGCTGGACGCGGCCGAGATCGACCGCCGCCGCGAGGCCTGCCACAGCACCTTCGAGCACGACATGGCCGTCTGGGTGCCGTTCACCCGCCGGACGGTCTCCGAGCTGATCGAGGGCGGCACCTGCCCGGACGGCTCGCGGCGCTGGTCGTACCTCGCGCCGCTGGTGGCCTGGGAGGCCTGGCGGGCGGCGCAGCAGGAGCGGGCGTAGGCCGGAACTCGCCTCGCCGGGACGGGCGTTCCGCGCGGAGTGGGCGCAGTTCCGTGCGGGCCGGGCGCAGTTTCCGCACGGAGCGGGCGCCGTTTCGCGTGGAGCGGGCACCGTTGCGCGCGGGGAAGCGCGGGGAAGCGCGGTCCACGAGGAACCGGCGTGCCGGGCCCGGCCGCCCGGTCAGCCGACGGCGGTGCGCCAGTCCGCCGGCCCGCTCGCCGGGAGGTGCCCGGGCAGGCCCGGGGTCCAGCGCTTCGAGCCGTCCGGCAGTACGGCCAGGGCCTCGATGCCGGGTCGGCGGGCGGCCCAGGCGAGGGCGCGGTCCGGGCCCATGGCGAAGGCGGCGGTGGCCCAGGCGTCGGTGCGGGCGATGCCGGTGCCCGGGGCGCCGACCAGGGTGAGCGAGGCCAGGGCACCGGCGGGGCGGCCGGTGTGCGGGTCGAGGATGTGGGCGCCGCGCTCGGCGGTGCCGGAGGTGGCAACGGCCAGGTCGTGGCCGGCCAGGACGGCGGCCAGCAGACCCGGTCGCCGGGGGTCGGCGATGCCGATCCGCCACGGTCCGCCGGCGCTCTGCACGTCTCCGCCGCCGCTGACGCAGTACTGCCGGGAGCCGGAGGAGCGCAGCAGGGCGGCCGCCTGCCCGACCGCCCAGCCCTTGACCCAGCCGCTGGGGTCGAGCCGGCCGCCCGGCCGCTCGGTGAAGTAGCCGTCGGTCTCGGCGGCCACCTCCCGGCAGGCGGCCAGCACGGTGCGGACCTCCGGATCGCAGTCGTCCAGGGCGAGTTCGCCCCGGTCGAGGCGGCTGATGTCGCTGTCCGGCCGGTACGTCGAGAACACCGCGTCGATCCGGTGCAGCCGTTCCGCGATCCGTTCCAGCACGGCCGGGGTCCCGGGGGCGGGGTCGCGCACGGTGACCGAGAAGACGGTGCCCATCACGGGCTCGGCGTGGCACAGCACGGGCGCCTCAGCCCTTGGCCCGGTCGAGGGCGCTCTGCAGGGAGCGGACGTAGCCGTCGCTGGTGTACGTCGCGCCGCTGACCACGTCGATCCGGGCGCTCTGCGCGGCTATCGCCTCCTGGTTGAGGACCGGCAGCGCGGAGGTGTTGATCTCGCGGTCGCGCCGTTCGGCGCTCGGGTACTTGACCACGTCGACGGCGGTGATCCTGCTGCCGGCCAGGGTGACCTGGACCTGCACCGGGCCGTAGCGGGTGTTGACGGTGTCCCCGCTGACCTTCCGGGTGGCGCCCGCGGCGGGTGCGGAGGCGGACGCGGACACGGAGGCGGGTGCGGAGGCGGAGGGCGCCGGGGCGTTCGACGGTGCCGAGACCTCGGACCCGGACCCGGTGCCGGAGTCGGCGGCGGTGCCCTGGCCGGCGCCGGTGCCCGGCCCCGAGCCGATCACCGGGGCGGGCCCGGCGGCCTCATGCGGTTTGAGGGACAGCAGCAGGACCACCCCGGCCGCGGTGGCGGCGCTGGTGACGACGGCTCGGCGCATGGAATGGACGCTCCTCGGGTGCTCGGGGGCGAGCCGAACGGGCTCAGAAGGAAAGGCTTCAGAAGGAAAAGCTCTCGTGGTGGATGCGTCCCGGCCGCACCCCCGCCGCCCGCAGCGCGCGGACGGCCTCCTCGGTCAGGGCGTCCGGGCCGCACAGGTAGACCTCGTGCTCGGCGAGGTCCGGGACCAGCCGGGCCAGCGCGGCCCCGAGGTCGCCGACCTGCTCGCGCGGGCCGAGCAACTCGTGCACCGCCGCGCCGCGCCGCCGGGCGACCTCGGCCAGCTCCGCCCGGAACAGCACGTCCTGCGGCCGCCGGGCCCGCTGGATCAGCGTCAGCTCGCCCGGCAGGGTTTCGAACAGGGCGCGCAGCGGGGTGATCCCCACCCCGGCGCCGAGCAGCAGCACCCGGCGCTGCCGCAGCCCCCGCCCGGTGAACGCCCCGTACGGGCCCTCGGCGCGCACCCGGGTTCCCGGGCGCAGGGCGGCCACCGCGGCGCTGTGCCCGCCGAGGTCCTTGACGGTGAAGCGCAGGAAGTGCGGGTGCGGCGGCGCGGACAGCGAGTACGGGTTGGCGGCCCAGCGCAGCCCGGGCACCTGGAACTGGAGCCGGAAGAACTGGCCGGGCTCGGCGCGGAGTTCGTCCAGCCGCCGCCCGCGCAGGAACAGCGACACCACCCCGGGGCCCTCCGGCCGTACCTCGGCGACGGTCAGGCCGTGCCGCCGGTCGAGCAGCCACGGCCGCAGCAGCCGGTACCAGCCGAGCAGCGCCGCGGTGCCGAAGTAGAGCGCGTACCAGGCCGCCCGGCCGGGGCCGCCGCCCAGGTCGGCGCCGGTCGCCAGCTGGTGGGCGAAGGCCAGCGCCACCGCGAGGTAGGTCGCCAGGTGCAGGTAGTACCAGGCCTCGTACGGGAGACGGCGGCGCGCGATCCGGGCGGAGACGGCGCCGGTGCCGAGCAGCAGCAGGGTGCCCAGGGTGGCCTTGAGCATCTCGGGGTGGTGGAGGACGATCTCCACGCCCTCGCCGATCGGCCCGCGTCCGTCGGTCAGCGCGTAGCCCTGGACGACCGTCAGCACGTGCACCGTGACCAGGGCCACCGTCCAGCGCCCGCCGAAGGCGTGCCAGCGCGCCAGCCGGTCCGCGCCGACCCCGCGCTCCACCGGCGGCAGCCGGGCCATCAGCAGGAGCAGCACCGGCGCGGCACCGCCGGCCAGCAGCCCGGTGATCCGGCCGGCGCCGGTCAGCCAGCCGTCCGCGCCGACCACGGCCGGGGTGCCCGTCCACCACAGCGCGAGCACGCCGAGCACGCCCGCGGCGATCAGGCCGAGCGCCGCGCGCGGGTCGAGGGCGAACGGCGGACGCGGCGCCGCCCGGTGGCCCGGGCGGTCGGGTGCCCGCCGGGGCCCGGGCCGCGGCTTCGGGGCGGCGGCAGTGGTCATCGGATCCTCCTCGGAGCCCGGCGGCGAGTACCGCCGAGGCCGTCCACGATCGCACCGCAAGCTCTGAGCGGGCTCTGAACCGGGCCGGCCCCGGCGCCCGTCGGTGAGTGGAAAAGGGCAGGTCAGGGTGTGTGTGTCGGCCCACGAACCGTTTTCCTGGGTCTCACCGGTTTCTCATCGGGACCGGCCAGGATGACCACCGCGCAGCACCCGACGCGAGGAGCCCCATGGACGAGACCGCAGACCGCCCGGACTGGCGGGTCCTGGTCGTCGACGACGAACCGGACCTGGTCGAGGTGGTCTGCGGAGCCGTCCGCTACGAGGGCTGGCAGGCCCGCGGCGTGACCACCGGCCTGGCCGCCGTCGAGGCCGCCGCGGCCTGGCGGCCGCACGCCGTGGTGCTCGACGTGATGCTGCCCGACCTGGACGGCCTGGAGGTGCTGCGCCGCGTCCACACCGAGCAGCCCGAGGTGCGGGTGCTCTTCCTGACCGCCCGGGACGCCGTCGAGGAACGGATCGCCGGCATCGCGGCCGGCGGCGACGACTACGTGACCAAGCCGTTCAGCCTGGCCGAGGTGGTGGTCCGGCTGCGCGGCCTGCTGCGCCGGGCCGCCCCGCCCGCCGCGGCCGGCCAGTCGCCGCCGCACGCGCTGGTGCTCGGCGACCTCGTGCTGGACGACCGGGCCCGCGAGGTCACCCGGGGCGGGGAGACGGTCGAGCTGAGCCCGACCGAGTACGCGCTGCTCGCCCACCTGATGCGCCATCCCCGGCAGGTGCTCAGCAAGGCGCAGATCCTGGACGCCGTCTGGTCGTACGACTTCGGCGGGCAGGCGCACATCGTGGAGCTGTACATCAGCTACCTGCGCAAGAAGGTGGACGCGGGCCGCAGCCCGATGATCCACACGGTGCGCGGCGCGGGGTACCTGATCAAGGCCGCGACATGAAGCCCCGCACGGGACGCTCCCGTCCACGGTCGGCCCGCCGCCCGGGCGAACGCCGTCCACGGATGGCCCCCCGCACCCTGCGCGCCCGGCTGATCGCCGGCCTGCTGGTGCTGCTCGTCGCCACCTGCGCCGCCGTCGGCCTCGCCACCACCGCCGCGCTGCGCCACTTCCTGGTCGACCGCCTGGACCAGCAGCTCGCCGAGTCCGGCGGCCGCTACGCCGCGAGTCTGGAGCACACCGGCCACGGCGCCGGCCCCGACACCCGGGCCCAGACCCCCGGCACCCTCGGCGTACGGCTGCTGGGCGGACGGGTCACCGCCGCGGGCGTGGTCGACGGGGACGCCGACGACGTGGACGACCCCGGGAACGAGGACGACCGGGTCGCCTTCGCCCCCGACCGGGAGCACGCCCTGGCCGCCCTGCCCGTCGACGGCCCGGCCCGCACCCTCGACCTCGGCCGGGCCCTCGGCCACTACCGGGTCCGCGCGGTCGCCGGGCGGGACGGCGACGTGCTGGTCAGCGGCCTGCCGCTGCGCCCGGCCGAGGACACCGTGGAGCGGCTGGAGACCCTGGAACTCACCGTCTTCGCGATCTCCGTCGCCGCGGCGGGCGCGGCCGGGGCCGCCTGGGTCGGCTTCTCCCTGCGCCCGCTGCGGCGGGTGGTGGGCATGGCCGAGCGGGTCAGCGCGCTGCCGCTCGCCAGCGGCGAGGTGCTGCTCGCCGAACGCGTGCCGGACGACGACCCGCGCACCGAGGTCGGCCGGGTCGGCGCCGCGCTCAACCGGATGCTCGGGCACGTCGGCGACGCGCTGGCGCGCCGGCACGCGGTGGAGGAGCGGCTGCGCGGCTTCGCCGCCGACGCCAGCCACGAGCTGCGCACCCCGGTCGCGGCGGTCCGCGGCCACGCCGAGCTGGCGCTGCGCCACCCCGGGCCGGTCCCGGCGCCGGTACGGCACTCGCTGGAGCGGATCGACGCCGAGGCGCTGCGGATGGGGGCGATCGTCGAGGACCTGCTGCTGCTCGCCCGGCTGGACGCCGGCCGCCCGCTGGCCGAGGAGGAGGTGGACCTGACCCGGATCGCCCTCGACGCGGTGGCCGACGCCCGCGCCGCCGGGCCGGAGCACCGCTGGCGGCTCGCCCTGCCGGAGGAGCCGGTGCTGGTGCGCGGGGACGAGCACCGGTTGAGCCAGGTGGTGGCGAATCTGCTGGCCAACGCCCGGACCCACACCCCGCCCGGCAGCGAGGTCCGGCTCTGCCTCGAACAGCCGGACGGTCAGGTGGAGTTGAGCGTCACGGACGACGGTCCGGGGATCGCGCCGGAGCTGGCCGACCGGGTCTTCGAGCGCTTCGTCCGGGGTGACCGGGCCCGCTCCCGCGCCACCGGCTCGACCGGGCTCGGTCTGGCGATCGTCCGGGCCGTGGTCGGGGCGCACGGCGGCACGGTGGCGGTGGCGAGCCGGCCCGGCCGCACCGTGTTCACCGTCCGGCTGCCCTGACGGTCGTCGCCGTCGCTGCGGCCGTTGCTGTTCCCGTCGCTGTTGTCGCCGCTGTCGCCGCCGTCGCCGCCGTCGCCGCCGTCGCCGCCCTCGTACGGAAACGCTGCCGGTAGTCGGTCGGCGTGGTGCCGAGGCGGCGGCGGAAGGCGCGCACCAGGGTGTCGACGGTGCCGAAGCCGCAGACGGTGGCGATGCGGTCGAGCGTCGCGTCGGTGGACTCCAGCCGGTGGCGGGCGAGTTCGACCCGGGCGGACTCGACGTAGGCGCTCGGGGTGGTGCCCAGCTCGGTCTTGAAGATCCGGGTCAACTGCCGTTCGCCGACGTGGGCGTGGGCCGCGAGGTCCGGGACGGTGAGCGGCCCGGCGAGATTGCGCAGGATGTGGTGGCGCAGCTCCTCGATCCGCCGGGTGGTCGAGACGGGTTCCAGCGGGACGCTGAACTGGCTCTGGCCGCTGGGGCGTTTGAGGTACATGACGAGCTGGCGGGCGACCCGCAGGGCCAGCTCCTCGCCGAAGTCCTCGGCGACCAGCGCGAGCGACAGGTCCAGGCACGCGCTGATGCCCGCACCCGTCCAGACCTCGCCCTCGCGGATGAAGATCGGGTCCGGATCGACCTCGATCTCCGGGTGCTCCTCGGCGAGTTGGCCGGCCGTGGACCAGTGGGTGGTGGCGCGCCGCCCGTCCAGCAGCCCGGCGGCGGCGAGCAGGTGCGCGCCGACGCAGACGCTGGCCACCCGGCGCGAGCGGGTGGCCAGTGTGCGGACCCGGTCGACCACCTCGACCGAGCCGGGCACCAGCAGGGTGTCGATCCGGCTCCGGGCGGCCTCGTCGAAGGTGAGGTCGGGCAGGATGCGCACGCCCGCCGCGGTGGTGACCGGCTCCGCCGTCTCGGCGGCGAGGACGACCCGGTAGCCGGTCGCGTCGCCGGTCTCGCGGCGGACCAGCGAGAACACCTCGGGCGGGCCGGTCACGTCGAGCAGGTCGACGCCCTCGAACAGCACGATGACGATCAGCCGTTGCGCAGCGGGTGCGGGCACCGCTTCCCTCCTCGTCGTCCCTGCTCGATGTCGGAATCTGCAGGTTAGCCGACATTGCCGACACCCGAGCGCCGCCCGTAGCGTTTTCAGGGCCGGCCGCACCCGCAGTGGCCCGCGAGATCCCCGACTCCCGACCGTGAAGGCGGTACCCCGTGCCCACCACGACCCTGCGCACCCTCAACGGCCTCGACGAGAAGCCCGCCGTGCTCGGCGACTCGACCCTGATCATGATCGACTACCAGAACACCTATGTGCGCGGCGTGATGGAACTGGCGGGCTGGCAGGAAGCGCTGGACGCCGGCGCCGACCTGCTCGCCCGGGCCCGGGAGGCCGGCTCCACCGTGATCCACGTGATCAACGACGGTGGCGAGGGCACCCCGTACGACATCCGGGCCGAGATCGGGCGGATCCACCCGAGCGTGGCCCCGGCCGAGGGCGAGCGGGTGGTGGTCAAGCAGGCCCCGGACGCCTTCGTCGGCACCGACCTGGGAGAACTGCTCGACGCGGCCGGCCACCGGGACGTCGTCGTCGCCGGATTCATGACCCACATGTGCGTCGCCTTCACCACGGCCGGCGCCTTCCTGCGCGGCAACCGCCCGACCGTCGTGGCCGCCGCCTGCGCCACCCGCCCGCTGGAGTCGGCCGGCACCGGGCTGACGGCCGCCCAGGTCCACCGCGCCGCGCTGGCGACGATCGGCGACCTGTACGGCGTGGTGGTGGAGTCCCCGGCCGACCTCGGCTGAGCCCGGGCGGGATCCGGGGCGGATACGGCGCGGGCCCTCGGCGGGCCCGGGCGGAGCCTTGGCCGGACCGCCTTGCCGGACCGCCCGCCCGCCGAAGCGGTCCACCGTGGCGGTCCGGGGCGTCGAGGGCGCCCGGGAACGCCACCGATCCGCCCCCGCCTCGTTGACCAGTCCGCGCACGGTGTCGGCGGAGGGCGGGGAACGGGCATGGCGGGGAACGGGGCGGCGGCCGTGGGCGGCCCGCCGGAGCTGGCGGAGTCGTACCGGGTCTGCGAGCAGGAGGTGGCCGGCCACCAGGCCTCGCTGCGGGCGATCAGCGACACACTGCCGCCCGAGGTGCGGCCGTACTTCCACGCCGTCAACGGCTTCGCCTCCCGGTCCGACCGGATCGCCGACGACGCCGACGCCCGTGACGCCGACGTCCCTGACGCCGGCGCCCGTGACGCCGGTGCCCGCAACGGCCAGGCCCAGGCGGCCCCCGCCGAGCGGCTGCGCCGGTTCGCCCGCTGGCGGGACGAGACCCTGGCCGAGCTGGCGGCCGGCCGCAGCGAGCACCCGCTGCGCCGGGCCTTCGTGGACACCGTGCGCCGGTGGGAGCTGGACCAGGCGCTGGTCGAGGAGTTCCTGGATGCCACCCGGGCCGACGGGGCCCACCCGCCGGTCTTCGAGACCCGTGCGGACCAGCGCCGCCACCTGCGCGGCGTCGCGGGGACGATCACCGAGCTGTGGGCCCCGCTGCTGGGGGCGCGGGGCCCACGGGCGGCGGACGCGCTGTCCGCGCTGGGGGAGGCCTGCCAGCTGGCCGACATCCTGGAGGACCTCCCGCTCGACCTCGCGGCCGGCCGCTGCTACCTGCCGCAGGAGGAGCTGTGCCGGCTCGGCCTGACCGTCGCCGACCTCGGCCGACCCGATCCCGGGGGCCGCCACCGGGCCGCCCTGGACACGCTGGCCGAGGGTCAGCAGGCGCAGCTGCACCGGCTGTTGGAACAGGCCCTGCCCGTCACCTGGCTCGCCGCCCCCGGCTGCCGCCCGTTCCTGCACACCCTGCTGCTCGGCGCCCAGCTGCAGTACGACGAAGTGACCCTGGCGCGCTCGCGCGTCCTGTCCGAGGGCCTCACTCCGCTGAGCTCCGACGGCGCCACTCCCGGCCGTCGCGCCCGGCCCGTGCCCGCCGAGGGGGCGCCCGCCCACGTCGCCGTGATCATGGACGGCAATCGCCGCTGGGCCGAGGCCCGCCGACTGCCCGCCCGGCACGGCCACCAGGCGGGGCAGCGGGCTGCCCTGCGCCTGGTCAACGCGGCGCTGCGGCTGGGCATCCGCCACCTGAGCCTGTACGCGTTCTCCACCGAGAACTGGGACCGCCCGCCCGAGGAGCTGACCGCGCTGTTCGACTCGCTGGCCGACGGCCTCACCCGCGGCGCGGAGGGCCTGCACGCGCTCGGGGTGCGGATCCGGTGGTGCGGCCGGCGGGACCGGGTGGACGAGTCGCTGGCCTCCGCGATCGCGCTGGTGGAGAGCATGACGTCCAACAACGGCACGCTGACCCTGACGGTCTGCGTGGATTACGGCGGACGGGAGGAACTGGCCGCCGCGGCCCGGGGCCTGGCCGCCGAGGCGGTGGCCGGGGGGATCCGTCCGGAGGCGATCGGCCCGGCCGACCTCGCCCGGCACCTGTACCTTCCGGACCTCCCGGACGTCGACCTGCTGATCCGCACCTCGGGGGAGCAGCGGATCAGCAACTTCCTGCCCTGGCAACTCGCCTACGCCGAGCTGCTGTTCGATCCCACGCCGTGGCCCGACTACGACCTGGCCCGGCTGCGCGGCGCCGTCCGCGCCTACGCGGCCCGCGAGCGCCGCTTCGGCGGGGGCGTGCCCGCCCAGTCCCGGCAGTCGCAGCAACCCGGGCAGTCGCAGCCGTCCGGGCAACCGCAGCCGTCCGGGCAACCGCAGCCGCTGGGGCCGTCCGCGCCGTCCCAACGGTCCCAGCAGTCCCGGAAGCCCCCTACGAGTGCTGCTCCTGCGCCGCCGCCGGGGGAGGAGGGGTGTACGTTCCCTGGGCCGTGACGTACGCCAGCACCGTGTCCACGGTCACGGGGTGCGCGCCGAAGTTCGCGGTGTACGCGTCCACCGCCTCCTGGGTGGGGCGCAGCGGCACCCCGGTCAGCCGGACCTTGATCGGGTGCCCGGCCGGTACCGGATCGGCGGTCAGCTTGCCCTCCGTGAGGCCGCAGCGAAAGGCCGAGCGGTGCCCCATCTCCGCCCCGCCGACCTCGCACCGGCCGGAACCCAGGCCGTCCTTGATCGCGCCGGCCAGGTTCACCACCCGGTAGTCGCCCCGGGAGGTGCGGACGGACACCCCGCCGTCCAGTGCCCCGTCGCCGTGCGCCTTCGGCGGGTTCGCGAGGGACGGGTCGCCCACGGCCGAGCGGATCGGCAGGTGGACGGCCGGGCCGTGGCGGTCCATCACCATGCGGGCCGGGGCGACGACGTCCACCATCGCGTGGAAGCGGTCCAGCTGGGCCTGCGCCTCCGGGGTCCAGCGCACCTCGACCCAGCCGTTGGAGAGCGTTCCCAGGTTTCCGGAGCGGTCGGTGCCGCCGTCAACGGCACCGGCCGCCGTCCCGGTGAGCCACCCCAGTAGCGGGGCGCCCAGCGCCGCGCCCAGCAGCGAACGCCGCGTCGTGCTCATCGTCCCGAACCGTCCTTCCCGGGCCGTCCAGCACGGCCATGGGACGGATCATCCGTCCACCGACCGTCTCCGAGGCCATTCCGGAGAACGAAACCACTCGCACGGGGGGAGCGGGACGCAGCCACGGGTGGTCCGTTCGGGCACATGAGCCCCCCGGGACTGCTGCCCGCCGGGTGTCCGGCCCGGCGGCCGGGCACTCCGTGCGGTCCCGGCCGTTCGCGTACCCCCGCCGTACCGCCCCCACCCTGAGTTGAACGTGTTCAAAGTCGTGCGCCATGATGAGGGCGCGCGAGGACACCCCACCGCGGCCTGCGGCGGAAGGCGGTCCCGTGCTGCCCCGTCACGCTCCGAACCCCCGTACCCGACCCCGGAGTCGACCGTGCGACACCTGCTGCAACGCCACCCCTTCGCGATGCGCACCCACTTCGCGCACTCGCTCGTCCTCACCTACGCCCTGCCGCCCCGGCTGCTCGCCCCGCTGGTGCCGCCCGGCCTCGCCCTCGACACCTACACCGACCCCGACGGCACCGAGCACGGCTTCGTCGCCGCCGCCGTCGTGGACACCCGGGCACTGCGCCCGGCCGCGCTGCCCGCCCGCCTCGGCCGGGACTTCATCCTGACCGGCTACCGGGTCTTCACCCGCTTCCCGACCCCCGGCGGCCGCACCATGCGCGGCCTGCGCATCCTGCGCTCGGACACCGACAGCCGGATGATGGCACTCGGCGGCAACGCCTTCTCCCGCTACCACTACCGGCACGCCCGGATCGGCACCCGGGTGGTCGGCGACACCCTGGAGTTCAAGGTGGTCAGCGGCGACGGCCGCGCCGACCTGCACGTGCGCGCCGACCTCGGCGGCGCCCCCGCCGCCCTCCCGCCGGGCAGCCCGTTCGCGGACGCCCGGGCCGCGCGGCGCTTCGCCGGCCCGCTGCCCTACACCTTCGAGTACGAGCCGCAGACCCGCTCGATGATCGTGGTCAAGGCCACCCGCGCCCACTGGGACCCGGTCCCGGTGGCCGTCGAGGTGCCCCGGCTCACCTTCTTCGACCACGGCCCGCTGGCCGGCAGCCGGCCCCTGCTCGCCAACGCCTTCCACGTCGCCGGCCTCGACTACGGCTGGCACGCCGGAGAGCGCCGCCACCTCACCGGAGCCGCCCGATGACCGCCCCCGCCCCGGCCGGGCCCGGCCCGTCCGCCGCCCGCCCGTCCGCCGCCCGCCCGTCCGCCGCCCGCCCGCTCGCCGCCTGCTCCGCCGTCCTGTGCCCGTCCACGGCCCGGACCGACGGCCCCCGCCCGTCCGGTGTGCGCGAGGTCGTCCGCTACAACTGGCCGATGTACGCCGCCGGCGCGCTCACCGTCGCCGTCGGCGGGGCGCTGGCCGGCCGGCTGCCGGGCCCCGCCGCCGTGCTCGCCCGGGCGGTCGCCGCCACCGCCGCCGGATACCTCGCCGTCAGCACCCTCGCCACCTGGTGCGTCTACGACCGCTCCGCACTCCACCGCTACGACTGGCTGCCGGAGCTGCTGCCCGACGGCCCCGGCGACCACCTGGTGATCAGCACCGGCCTGGACGAGGCCAGCCGCCCGATCGCCGCCCGCCACCCCGGTGCCCGCGGACGGCTCGCCGACCTGTACGACCCCGCGCTGACCGCGAGCGGCTCGATCCGCCGCGCCCGCCGCCACGCCCCGCCCGCCCCCGGCGGCATCCCGGCCCGCCCGGACGCCCTGCCCGCCGCGACCGGCGCCCTGGACACCGTGTTCGCCGTCTTCGCCGCCCACGAGCTGCGCCGGCCCGCCGACCGCACCGCCCTGTTCGCCGAGGCCGCCCGCAGCCTGCGCCCCGGCGGCACCCTGCTGCTGGTCGAGCACCTGCGGGACGCCGCCAACACCGCCGTCTACGGTCCCGGCGCCTGGCACTTCCTGCCCCGCGCCACCTGGCTGCGGCACGCCGCCGAGGCGGGCCTGCACCCGGCCGCCGAGCGCCGGATCGCCGGCCTGGTCACCGCCTTCGCCTTCCGGAAGGCCGAGTCATGACCGGGCTGGTCACCCTGGAGGCCCAGCTGCGCCTGGTCGGTGCCGCCCTCGTGACCCTCGGCCTGGTCCACGCGGTGCTGCCCCGCGCCATCGGCTGGCCCGCCGACCTGTCCGGCACCACCCTGCTGACCCGGCAGGTCTCCTACGCCCACCTCTTCTTCATCGGCCTCGCCTGCGCCCTGCTCGGCCTGCTCCCGCTCTGCCTGGCCCCCGACCTGCTGGCGGGCGGCCGGCTCGGCACCGCCCTGCTGGCGGGCCAGACCCTCTTCTGGGGCCTGCGCTGGCTCTTCGAGTTCGCCTACTTCTCGCCCCGGCTGTGGCGCGGAGACCGCCTGCGCACCGTCGCCCACCTCGGCCTCTGCGTGCTGTGGACCTGGGTGACGGCGGTCTTCGCCGGAGCCCTCTGGCACACGGTCTAGGATCAGTCGCGACCCCAGGAGCCCACACACCCCTCAAGGATCATGCGGTGACCGTTGCTTTCCCCCGTGCTCGCGCCGTGCGGTCGGCCCTGTCGGCCGGCGCCGTCCTGCTGGCGGCCACCTCCTGCTCCGGTTCGTCCGACGCGGCGCTGACCAGCGCCCAGGCCAAGCAGAAGACCGACCAGTACTTCTCCGAGACCTTCCTCGCCTTCCCCAAGCCGATCTCGCCGGTGGTCGACCGCGACGGCGAGGAGAAGTGCTTCAAGAAGGGTGCCCCCTCGGAGCCGGACGGCCGGGTGAAGGCCGTCACCTACCGCTTCCTGCGGGACATTCCGGCCGATCACCACGACACGATCTTCGACGCCTTCCGCGGCCACCTCGTGGTGGCCGGGTTCCGGGTCACCGACAGCAGGCCCGGTGTGATCGTCCTCACCAACCCGGACAACGGCTTCAAGGCCTCCATCTCGGACGGCGACAACTGGCCGGCCACGCTGAAGGTCGGTTTCGAGTCCCCCTGCGTCTCGCCCGACGGGGCCAAGACGGCCACCGGCTGAGCACGCCCGCACCTCCCCCGGACGGGCGCCCGGTACCGCCGCTCCGCGGGGCCCGTCCCGTCAGACGTTCGCCGGCAGGGCCGGTGCGCGGCGCGGCTGGGGCGGGAGGGCGAGGGTGAGGGCCTCGCGGGAGGCGGTCGGGAGGGCGAGGGCGGAAGCGGTCTCGGCGGGGAGCGGCTGGAGGCCGAGCAGGGCGGTGGTCAGCCGGGTGGTGGCGCGGTGCCAGTCGGGGATCCGCCGGAGCATGGCGTGGCCGCTGCCGGTGACGGTGTATCCGCAGACCCTGGCGCCCGCGGCGCGGCTGCGGGCGGCGAAGGCGCGGGTGTCGGCGGGCGGGGTGACGGTGTCGCGGTCGCCGTGCAGCATCAGCACGTCGCGTCCGGCGAGCTGCTCGCACGGGTCCTCGGCCGGGCACCACGGTGCGAGGGCGACCAGGCCGGTGACGGACGGGTGCCCGCCGGCCCGGAGCGCGGCGCGCCCGCCCATCGAGTGGCCGACCAGCACCGTCGGCACCGGCCCGAGCAGCGCGGTCAGTTCGTCGAGCGCGGCGGTCGCGTCCTGTGCGGCGTCGGCCCGTTCGCCGTTCCAGCCGCGGTGGCGGTAGCGGACGGTCCCGATGGCGACGCCGGCGTCCGCGGTCGCCCTGGTGAGCCCGCGCAGGAAGCCGTGCATCCGCAGCAGCGGGAGGTTGAGGCGTCCGGGCCGGGAGAAGTTGTGCTCCTCGCCGCCGTGCAGCACCAGGACGGCGGCCCGGGCCGCGTCCGGCCGGACCTGCCAGTGCAGCGCCCGGTGGCCCACCGCGCGCTCCGCCGCCGTACCGCTCACTGCCGCACCGTCCCGTCCGTCCCGCCCGTGGCCCGTCCCCCCGGACCGCCACTGTACGCGTGCGGACGGCTGGACCGTTCACCCGAGGGAACCATCCCGGACACCGGGCGCGCGCGGCCGGAGCGGGCGCCTGCTATTCACGAAGGGTGGGGGGCCGCAAGCGCCCGCTCGTGGCGCCGTGTCACCGAGTGGAGGACTCCGTGGCTCAGCAGCTCGCTCTGTCCGTCGACTTCGGGTCGGGCTTCACCCAGGCCTGGTCCAAGATCGCCAAGGTCATCCCGCAGTTCATCGCCTTCCTGGTGATCCTGTTCATCGGCTGGATCGTGGCCAAGGCCATCGCCAAGGTCCTCGACCGGGTGATGCGCAGGCTCGGCTCGGAACGGGTCGCCGAGCGGTCGGGGATGGCCGCCCGGCTGGCCGGCTCCAAGTACGACATGACCGGCATCGTCTGCAAGGTCGTCTACTACATCGTCCTGCTGATGGCCCTGCAGCTGGCGTTCGGAGTCTTCGGCCCGAACCCGATCAGCGTGATGATCCACAGCATCGTCGCCTGGCTGCCCAGGGCCATCGTCGCCGTCGTGATCCTGGTGGTCGCGATGGCCATCGCCAACGGCGTGCGGGACATCGTGGGCAACTCGCTGTCCGGAGCCTCGTACGGCCGGGTGGTCGCCACCGCGGTCTGGGCGTTCATCGTCGGCCTCGGTGTGATCGCCGCGCTGGGCCAGGTCGGGATCGCCACCGCGATCACGACCCCGGTGCTGATCGCCGTGCTCGCCACCATCGCCGGCGTGCTGGTGGTCGGCGTCGGCGGCGGCCTGATCCTGCCGATGCGCCAGCGCTGGGAGCGGTGGCTGGACGGCGCCGAACGGGAGACCGCCCGGCTGCGCGGCAGCGCCTACCAGGCCGGCCGCTCCGACGCGCTGTCCAACCAGCCGGTCCGGCCGACCACCCAGACCGGTCCGGGCACCCCGCCCGCGCCGGGCATCGAGGGCGACCAGAACCGGTAGCCGCCGCCACCGCGGGCCGCCGGGCAGGGCCCGCCGGGGCTCAGACCTCCAGCAGGCCCTGCTCGCGCACCAGCCAGCAGATCGCGGTGAGCCGCATGACGGCGTAGTCGTAGCCGACCGGCTCCCGCCAGCCGATCTCGTCGAGCGCGTCGACGAAGCCCAGCGCGTAGTCCGACAACTCCTCACGGTCCAGGGGCCGGGGCGCCAGCTCCGGTCCCTGCGCGTACAGCAGCTCCCGCAGCATCGCCGCGTGCTGGTCGACCGCCGCGACGAAACCGGGCTCGAAGGCGAACTCGGCCAGACGGGGCGTGAAGGCCGTCACGATGCCGGGCAGCGGACAGCCGGCCGGCTCGTCGGGGGAGCGCCGGAAGGAATCGTCGGAGGTGGCGAACATCCGTCCACGTTAGGCGAGCCCCGGAGCGGGAACGGACGCCCGTGACGGTTCCGTGCTGAGACCTTGGCCACCCCGCCCGCGCCACCGCCCGCCGCGGCGACGGTCCGTGTCCCGTCCGGTTCGCTCTGCCGATCACGGGGTGCTCCGTACCAGAATGGCCGGCATGGATCTCCGCATCTTCACCGAACCCCAGCAGGGCGCGAGCTACGACACCCTCCTCAAGGTGGCCCGCACCGCCGAGGAGCTCGGGGCCTTCAGCGCCTTCTTCCGCTCCGACCACTACCTGAAGATGGGCGACGTCGACGGCCTGCCCGGGCCCACCGACGCCTGGATCACCCTGGCCGGCCTCGCCCGCGACACCAGCACCATCCGCCTGGGCACGCTGATGACCGCCGCCACCTTCCGGCTGCCGGGCGTCACCGCGATCCAGGTCGCCCAGGTGGACGCGATGAGCGGCGGCCGGGTCGAGTTCGGCCTCGGCGCCGGCTGGTACGAGGCCGAGCACACCGCGTACGGCATCCCCTTCCCGAAGGAGAAGTTCGGTCGGCTGGAGGAGCAGCTGGCGATCATCACCGGGCTGTGGCGGACCAAGCTCGGCGACACCTTCGACTTCGCGGGCGAGTACTACACGCTGACCGACTCGCCCGCGCTGCCCAAGCCCGTCCAGGAGCACGTCCCGGTGCTGGTCGGCGGGCACGGCCCCCGGCGGACCCCGGCCCTGGCCGCCCGCTTCGCCGACGAGTTCAACGTGCCGTTCGCCTCGGCGGACGACACCGCCGCCCAGTTCGGCCGGGTCCGCGCCGCCGTCGAGCGGGCCGGGCGCGCGGCCGACGAGCTGGTCTACTCCAGCGCCCTGGTCGCCTGCGTCGGCCGGGACGACGCCGAGGTCGCCCGCCGCGCCGCCGTGATCGGCCGCGACGTCGACGAGCTCAAGGAGAACGGGCTGGCCGGCACCCCGGACGAGGTCGCCGAGAAGATCGGCCGGTACGCGGCCGTCGGCAGCGAGCGGATCTACCTCCAGATCCTCGACCTGGACGACCTCGACCACCTGGAGCTGATCGCCTCCCGGATCGCCCCGCAGCTCGCCTGAGGCGCGCCCGGGGCCCGTCGGCGGTCCTGACGCCCGGCGGCCCGGACCCGGCCCGGGTCGTCCGTACCCGCCCCGACCTCCGCCCTTTACTCGTTCTTGGGAATGCGCCATGCTCCTTGGACGGGAACGGCGGGGGGAGACCGGGTGAGCGGGACGAGAGCGGTGCGGACGGCGGCGGCGCCGAGGGTGCCGCCGCCGCGCACCGCCGGGGAGCGCGTCGTCCTGCCCGCGCCGCACGACCCGCCCGCCCGGCACGAGCTGCGCGGGCCCGGGCCGGCGGTCCTGCGCTACCCCGCCGGGGACCTGCTGGTCGTCACCGGCCTGCCCGGCAGCGGCAAGAGCACCCTGATGCGCCGCTGCGTCCGAGCCCCGCTGATCGACTCCCAGCTGGTCCGCGAGGAGTACGCGGCCAGGCTGCCCGGCCGCCTGCCGTACGCGCTCTACCGCCCGCTGGCCCGGCTCGCCCACTACCGGCGGCTGCGCCGCGCCGTCCTGGACGGCGGGCCGCTCGCCGTGCACGACTGCGGCACCCAGCCCTGGGTGCGGGCCTGGCTGGTCCGCGCCGCCGCCCGGCAGGGCCGCCGGGTGCACCTGCTGCTGCTCGACGCCGACCCGGCCGAGGCCCTGGACGGGCAGCGACGGCGTCGGCGCGGCGTCTCGCGCTACGCCTTCGCCCGGCACCTGGCCGCGGTGGCCCGGCTGCGCCACCGGATCCTGGAGGCCGGCCGGCTGCCGGCCGGCTGTGCGTCGGCCGTGGTACTCGACCGGGCCGCCGCGCGCGCCCTGCGGGAGATCGACTTCACGGCGTCGTAGTCTCGGCGAGTCCGCGCCGGGCGCCGGCGGGTCCGGCCGGAGCAGGTCCGGCACGCGGCCGAGACCACGTCAACTCCCCCGTCAGGAGCGCTGATGCGCCGTACTGCCCGGGTGCGCTCGCGTGCCCCCCGCCTGTTCCCCTGCGCCGCCGCGCTGGTCGCCGCGGCCGGCCTGAGCCAGTTCGCCGCTCCGGCCGCACACCGCGCCACCGCGGCTCCGGCCGCCGCGG
>NZ_JBHXEM010000132.1:0-22658 GCF_042724755.1 Kitasatospora sp. NPDC127067
TCAGATGTGTTTCAGCGTCAGGGCTGGTGGACGCGATGCCGGGCTCGCCGTACCGGGAGTCGGTCTGGGTCACCGCTGACCCGCCCTGCTCCGCCTGCTGGGTCCCGGCCTTCGCCTGCTCCGCCTCCGCCTCCTCGGCCTCCGCCACCGAGAGCGGGTCCGGCTCGATGTCGCGGGCGGTGAACTCCACCGGCAGCGCCGTCAGATGACGGGAGATCCAGGCCGAACTCCAGGTCAGCTCCTCCTCGGCCACCGCGAGCCGGACGTCCGGCAGCAGGGTGAGCAGGATGTCGATCCCGGCCTCGGCGACATGCCGCCCGATGTCCTGGCCGGGGCACTCGTGCGGGCCGGCGCCGAAGGACAGGTGGGAGCGGTTGCCGTACAGCGGGGCCGCCAGGTCGGGCCGGACCACCGGGTCCACGTTGCCCGCCGCGAGCCCGAGCAGCAGCAGGTCCCCGGCACCGATCTGCTGACCGCCCAGCTCGGTGTCGGCGGTCGCCCAGCGGCCGGCCACCAGGGACATCGGCGGGGAGTCCCAGAGCACCTGGTCGAGCGCCTCGCCCAGGGTCATCTGGCCGCCGGAGAGGTGGGCGCGGAACCGCGGGTCGGTGAGCACCATCTTCAACGAGTCGGCGATCAGGTTGACGGTGGTCTCGTTCGCGGCCAGCAGCACCACCCGCAGGTGCTCCATCACCTCGTCCTCGGTCAGCCCGGCCGGGTGCGCCAGCAGGCGGCTGGTCAGGTCGTCACCGGGGCTTTCGCGCTTGAGGGCGATGGTCCGGCGCAGACCGGCGACCACGTACTCGTTGCTGGCGATCGCCGTCTCGGTGCCCTTCATCAGGTCCCGGGCGGCGGTCACCAGCTGCGGCCCGTACTCGTCCGGCATGCCGAGCAGTTTGGTCATCACCAGCATCGGCAGGTGCTCGGCGAACTGGGAGATCAGTTCGGCCCGGCCGGTCGGCCCGACCACCTGGACCAGGTCGGTGGTGAAACGGCGGACATGACGGCGGATGCCGCGCCGGTCGAAGCCGTTCAGGCCGTCCAGCAGCGCGCCGCGCAGCCGGCGGTGCTCGTCGCCGTCCGCGAACACGCAGATCGGCTGCCAGGCGACCACCGGCAGCAGCGGCGAGTCCGGCGGGACCTCGTTGTTGCGGAAGGCGCTCCACAGGCGCGAGTCCCGGGAGAACAGCGAGGGCGTGCGCATCGCGGCGATGTTGGCGCCGTGGCCGAGCACCAGCCAGGCCCGGTGGTCGCCGTGCAGCAGCACCGGGGCCACCTCGCCGTACTCGGCGCGCAGCTTCTCGTACAGGCCCGCCGGGTCGGTCTCGGCCTCCGGCCCGTACAGGCGGCGCAGGCCGCCGGGGCCGGTCGGGGCGATGCCGCCGCCCGCGTGGGCCGGGCAGCCGGGCGGCGGGGCGGCGGGCGACGCGGGGCCGGCGGGGGTGGCGGGTTCGGGGAACGGGGTGGTCACGGGGGTCTCCGGTCGCGGGTGGGTTCGGTGACGGGCGGTCGGTGGGGGTGTTGCGGACGGACCGTCGGCTCAGCCGGTGGACGGGGCGGCCAGCTCGTACAGGTAGTGCATCAGGGTCATCAGGGTGTCCCGGCTGGACTCCCGGCTGCGCGCGTCGCACGCGACGATCGGCACCTCGGGCGGCAGGTCCAGCGCGTCCCGGACCTCGTCGAGCGGGACGGGCGGCGCCTCCGGGAAGCCGTTGACGGCCACCACGAAGGGCACGCCGCGCTCCTCCAGACGCCCGATCACCTCGAAGCTGACCTCCAGCCGGCGGGTGTCCACCAGCACCACCGCGCCCAGGGCGCCCTCGAACAGGCCGTTCCAGAGGAACCAGAACCGCTCCTGGCCGGGGGTGCCGAAGACGTAGAGCACGAGCCGGTCGCTGATGCTGATCCGGCCGAAGTCCATGGCCACGGTGGTGGAGGTCTTCTGCTCGACCCCGGTCGGGTCGTCCACCCCGACCCCGGCCTGGGTCATGGTCTCCTCGGTGGTCAGCGGGCGGATCTCGCTGACCGCCCCGACCAGCGTCGTCTTGCCGACACCGAAGCCGCCGACCACCACCACCTTGACCGCCATGGTGACGGTGTCCGGCAGCAGGTCCGAACCGGCCGGCCCGACCACCGTGTCAGAGCCGCTGAAGTCCATGGATCACCGCCTCCAACAGGGCACGGTCGGGAAGCTCCGCCGCGGGCACGGCGGAACTGCGGGCCTCGATCAGCCCGTCGTCGAGCAGGTCCGCCAGCAGGACGATGACCACGCTGACGGGCAGCTCCAGGTAGGCGGAGACCTCCGCCACCGAGAGCGGGGACCGGCACAGCCGCAGGATGGCGGCCTGCTCCGGCTGGTGGGCGGGGGTCGGCTCCGCACGGGAGACGATCAGGGTGACCAGGTCGAATACCCCCGGTCCGGAGGGGCCGCTGCGGCCCCGGGTGATGACGTACAGCCGGTCGGGCTCGGGGCCGTCCCAGCCACCCTTCTCGGCCGTCATGCCACCGCCTCGCTGTGCTCGTTCATGTGCCCGTCCCGCCGCCGGAGCCCGCCGCGGCAGGCCGGGCCGGGTGCCGGTTCACGCGACCGCCTCGGGATTGCGCGGCGGGGTGGACAGGTGCTCGCCGATCCGGGCGACCAGGTCGCGCATCTGGTGGCTCACCAGCCCGGCGTCCACGCCCTCGTCGGCGAGCACCGCGAGGTAGGCGCGGTCACCGGCCGCCATCAGGTAGAAGTAGCCGCCGTCCACCTCGATCACCACCAGCCGCATCGAGCCGTCGCCGTGCGGGAACTCGTGGCCGATCGCGCCGGCCAGGCTCTGCAGCCCGGCGCAGGCGGCGGCGAGGCGGTCGGCGGTGTCCGGGTCGGTGCCGTACTGGGCGATCCGCAGGCCGTCGGCGGACAGCACGATGACGTGGCGCACGCACGGGACGCTGTCCGCGAGGTCGTTGAGGATCCAGTCCATGTTGTTGCGGTGCGGAATCACTGCTCGCCCTTCCCTGCCGTGTCTTCACTGGTGTGCGCGGCGCTGGTGTGTCCGGCACCCGCCTGTCCGGCACCCGCCCACCCGGGGTCCGTCCGTCCGGGGCCCGTGGTGCGTCCGGCGTCGGTGGTGCGCCCGCCGTCGGTGGCGGGTCCGGCACCCGCAGGGCCGGACGGGCCCGGCCCGGTGCCCTTGATGCCGTCCATGAACGCCTCCAGCCACAGGCCCGGCTGCTTCGGCTCCTTGGCTGGGCCCGTCGCCCGGGCCGGCGGCCCAGCCACCGGTCCGGTGGGCTGCGCCATCGGCCCGGCGGGCTGCGCGGTGGCGCGCGCGGCCCCGCCGAAGCCCCGGGGCATCATCGGGCGGCTGCGCCGGCGCTGCGGAAGGCCGTTGGGCGTCCACTCGGTCACGATCACCTCGTCGTCCCCGGCGCCCGGGCCGGAAGGCCCCCACGGGTTGGTCGAACCGTAGGACGGCCCGACGCCGGCCGAGGTCGTCCGGGTGCCCCAGGGACGGCCCGGGGCCGCGTGCCGGGGCGGGTTCGCCGGGAGCGGACGGGGGCCGGAGAAGGCGCCGATGCCGTGCGCCCGCCCGGTCGGCGGCGCGGTGGTGAGCAGTTCCTGCGGCACGACCAGCACCGCCCGCACGCCGCCGTACGCGGAGCGGCGCAGCGAGATCTGGAAGCCGTACGCCTGGCAGAGCCGGCCGACGATGGCGAAGCCCAGCCGGGGCGACTCGGTGAGGTCGTCGAAGTCCTTGGAGACCATCGCCTCGCGGATCGAGCGCTCGGCGCGGAACCGGGCCTCGTCGGTGAGGCCGAGGCCGCCGTCCTCGATCTCGATCGCCATCCCGCTCTGCACCTCGGAGGCGCTCAGGTGCACGTGGGTGTGCGGCGGCGAGTAGCGGGTGGCGTTGTCGAGCAGCTCGGAGACGGCGTGGATCAGCGGCTCGACGGCCGGTCCGGTGACGGAGATCTGCGCCACCGGGTGCAGGTCCACCCGCTGGTACTCCAGGATCCGGGACATGCCGCCGCGCAGCACGCTGTAGAGCGCGATCGGCCGGGTCCACTGCCGGCCGGGGCGGGCGCCCGACAGGACCGCGATGCTGTCGGCCAGGCGGCCGGTCAGCGCGTTGCCGTGGTCCAGGCGCAGCAGGTCGTCGAAGACCGCAGGGTCGTTGCCGTGCCGGTCCTCCATCTCCCGCAGGTCCTTGGCCTGCCGGTGGATGATGGCCTGCACCCGGCGGGCGATGTTGACGAAGGCCCGCTCGGCCGAGTCGCGCCGGCTGACCTCGTCGTCGACGGCCTTGGCGACGGCCTCGGCGACGGCCACCAGGGAGCGGCGGAACCGCGGCGACACGGGGGCGTCGCTCTCCTCCAGCGGGCGGGTCAGGACGTCGAAGGAGTACCCGTAGCGGGCCCCGGCGACGATCCGGCGCATCTCGCCCCGGGCGAGCCGGTCCAGCTCGTCCTCCTGACCGGCCAGCCGGCGTTGGAACTCCTCCACCTGCCGGGCGTGCCGGTCGCGCGACTCACTCAGCGCCCGCCCGCGGCGTGCCGACTCGGCGGCCACCACGGCCACCAGCACGGTGCCCGTCGCCCCGCACCACAGCACCCCGGCCCGGGCCCCGGCGGACACCACCGCCGCGGCGACCGCCACGGCCACCGCCATCACGGCCGTCGGCAACAACCAGCCGAGCAGGGGCGCTTGGCGCCGTCTGGCGAGTGACGATCCAGCTCGAAGCATTCAGCATCCTCAAACGATCGGAACAGCAAAGGGGGACAGGCGGGGGATCGGCTCCGCAGGCGTGGTGGTGCAGCATAGCCAAGTTCAGGACATCCTGACCGAAAGTCAAAAATACCGTCCCGCAACCGACTTGTCGTATCCAGCCGGACAACACCGACATCTCGCACACCAGTCGCAACCCGGAGCGGCCACCGCCCTCCCACCAGGCTTCTCGCCCCGCCGCCCGCGCGCCGCCGACCCGCTCCGGATTCGCTCATGCGGAGGGTTTCCTCGCCAAGTCCCGTCACCTCGCGCGGAGTTCGTGCTAAGCGCGGCGAACCGGGTCAACCGGGCGGGTGGCAATCACCCGGAAGGGGATTCACGGCCGGGCCTGGCGAGCCGCACCGCGACGTCCCGATTCCCCGGCCCGCGGTGCACCACTTCTCCTAGGGTCGTCGCATGGACGATCACGACAGCCGAGCAGCGGATCCGCTCGGCCGGACCCTGCGCCACCTCATGGGCGACGCCGTCTGGACGGGCATGCTGGCGGAGGCGTTCGAGCGCCGGCACCCCATCGGCACCACCCTGCTGCGCCAGGGCGAACCGGGCACCCACGTCCTCGCGCTGCTGGCCGGAGTGGCCAAGGTGAGCCGACGGGAACGCAACGGGGACGTCCGACTCCTGGCGTTCCGCGGCCCCGGCGAACTCCTCGGGGAAGTGGCCGTCCTGGACGACGGCGTCCGCTCGGCCAGCGTCCAGGCGATCTCGGACTGCACGGTCGCGGTCGTCACCAAGACGGCCTTCCTGCGCTTCGTCGCCGAGCACGGGCTATTTCCCGTGCTGGTCCGCTACGCCATGAGCCGGCTGCGGGAGTCCGACCTGGCCCGGACCGGCGGCGACGTCGTACCCCGGCTGGCGGCCGCCCTGGTCGACCTGGCCGACCTCTCCGCAGGACCGGTGCCGACGGCCGGTCGCCGCATCGAACTCGCCCTGACCCGGGACGAACTGGCCCAACACCTCGGCGTCTCCCGCAACACCGTCACCGCGGCCCTGGTGTCCCTGGCCGCCCACCGCGTCGAGGCCGGCCGCAAGTCCATCGCCCTCGACGACCTCCCCGCCCTCCGCCGGGCGGCCGCATCCCTGCGCGACTGACGAGCCGCCACCTCACCTCTCCACCGATGTGACCTCCGTCACTCGTTTTCCGCACCGAGTGAGCACACCGCGCCACGCGACCTCGCGAAGCTTGGTGGCGCAAGGTCAGCACGGGAACCACAAGGAGCAGAGAATGACGGAGTTCGACCAGCCGATGCCCGAGGCCAGCGCCCTGCCGTACAGCCGCAGCCGGCACCTCCCGCCGTACCGGGGCATCGTCGCCGTGGACGCCAAGGACTTCACCGGATACCCGGCGATCGAGCACGGCGTGATCAGCAGGTCGGTGCCGCAGGTACTCCAGTGGTCCTTCGAGCGGGCCGGGCTGGGCGACGTCTGGCAGGACCGGAGGTTCCCCAACTCGACCGGCGACGGATATGTGTTCGGCTTCGACCCGGCCTGGATGCCCTTCCTCGTCCACCCCTGGCTGAACACCCTCCAGGAGGTGCTCACCGAGTTCAACGTGCACTCGGTCGGGACGGTGCGGATCCGGCTGCGGGTCAGCCTCAACATCGGCCCGCTGCCGGACACCGGCGGCGAGTTCGACGGCAACGGCACCCCGCGCAACGACACTCACCGGCTGCTCGACTCCCGCCCGGTGAAGGCCATGCTCGCCGCCTCCAACGAGAGCATCACCCACGTCGCTGCCATCCTGTCCGACCGTTGCTACCAGGACGCGGTTGCGAGCGGCTACACCGGGCGCCACCCCGACCACTTCATCGAGGTGCCGGCGACCGTCGAGGGCAAGCGCTTCGACCAGCAGGCGTGGCTCTACGTGCCCTCGCCGTCCGGGAACCTGTACGACCGCAGGATCCTCGGCGACGCCGTGGTGGAGGAGCAGCAGGGACGGGACGGCCGGAAGCCGGACCGGCCGGCGGAGGGGCGCCGGGCGCCCAGGACGGTCGTGACGCAGCGGGGCGACGGCAGCAACCTGAACAGCGGCACGGTGTACGGCGGTCAGAGCGTCACCAACGCGGGCGGCGACTCGTACGGGGGCTTCGGCGGCGACTTCGTCCGGGGCAACAAGAGCGGTGACACCATCCACGGCGACAAGAACGGGCAGCACCGGTGAGCCCCGACGAACGCCCGGCCATCGAGGGGCCGCCGGGCGCGGTGGACGACTTCGATCCCGACTTCGACGCCGACTTCGGGATCGACGACCTGGCGGACCGGTTCGCCTCCCGGGGAGGGGACCGCCCGCATTTCATCTTCGCGCCGGGTGGCAACATCAACACCGGTTCGGTGCACGGGGACCAGCGCGTCGAGAACGGCGGCGTCGGGGCCGCCCCGGGCGGCGGCGAACGGGTCGAAGCACAGGACGGCCCCATCTCGTCGATGGAGATCCTGGCCGCACGGACCGGTTTCGCGCAGCCGGACTGCTTCGCCGAGGGGCTGAGTGCGCTCGGCACCCGCCTGCTCTTCCTCGCCGGTGACCCCGGTACCGGACGCCGCACCACTGCGCTCAACCTGCTGTTCGAGGGCGGCGGGGACACCATGGCCCTGCGCGCGCTCGACAGCGACTCGGACCTGTCGTCCTGGCGGCCCACCCACAGCGAGGCGCGCGGGTACCTGGTGCACGGCCTGTCGCCCGCAGTCCAGCTCGGCCCCACGGCTGTCGCCAAGCTGCGCGCCCGGCTGGAGACGGCCGACGCCTGCATGGTGGTGCTGCTGCCGCACGACCCGGGCGTGCTCCGCCGTCTCATCCGCGAGATGGACATCAGCCCGGTGGCCTATGCGCCCCCGGCACCGCGTGCGGTCTTCGACGCACGGCTGGAGGCGGTACTGCCGGACGAGGGGCGACGCCGGGACCGGCTGGACCGGTTGGGGCCGGACCTCGACAAGTTGCTGGCGCCCCAACTGGTGCCGGCCCAGGTCGTCGAGCTCGTAAACGAGGTGACGCGGGCGCGCGAGGACGATCCTGAACTGGCCGACCTCGGCCAGCGGCTCAGTTTCCTCGCGGAGACGGAGGTCCCGGACCTCCTGAAGGAGCTCCGCGAGGACCCGGACGCGCTGGCGTTCCTGCTGGTGACGAGTGTCCTGGAGGGCCTGGACCACCGGATCGTCCTGGACGAGACCGACCGATTGCTCAAGCTGGCCGACGGTCGCCTGGACGCGGTCGTGCGGCCGAACGCGGACGGTGACGGCCAGGTGCCCCGGCCGAACCCGAGGTTCGTTCTCCGGCGCTCGCTGGACGAACTGCTGGCGACCGTCCGGGCAGAGTACGCGCCCGGTGGGACCCTGCGGACGTCGACCTACACCTACACGGTGGAGCCGATCTGCTTCAAGCGGCACCGTCAGGCGGAGACGGTGCTGCGACACGTGTGGCGGCAGTACGGGGACGTGCCGGGACTGCTGACCGAGTGGATCGACAAGGTGTCCGATTCCGATTCCGAGTCCGACCTGGCCGAGCCCATGGGGCGGGTGGTGGGGCTCGCCACGGGTTGGAGCGGTGGCCGTCAGGCATTGCGTCACATCCGCAAGTTGGCCAAGTCCGAGCACACGCAGAGCCAGAGCATCGCCGCGTACGCGCTGGGGATCGCGGCCCAGGACCCGATTCTCGTCGGCGAGGTGAAGCACCGCCTCGACAGCTGGAGCTACAGCGGCGGTTGGCAGCTCCGCTCGACCGCGGCCGGTGCCTGCGGTGGAGACTTCGGAGCGGCCCGGCCGGAATTCGCGCTCGCACTGCTCCGGCGCTGCTACCGCGGGGAGGACGAGCGCGAGCACATCGTCGCCGTGAGGGTGCGCGGGGCCCTGTGGAGCCTCTTCCACGGCGGAAACCAGACGGCGGTGTTCCGCAAGCTCGTGGAGTGGGCGGACCGGTCCGACCGTGACGCCGCGCTCGCGCACACGGCCTTCCTCGACCTGCTTCGAGACCCTTCGTGGTTCCAGCAACAGCTGCTCCTCCAGGGCGAGTTCGGCGAGCCCGTGATGGCGTTCGTCCGGCACTGCCTCAATGACGAGATCTTCTTCGATCGCTCGCGCACGAGGCTTCTCGGCTGGTGCCGTCGGGCGGTCTGGGACGAACCCCTCCGGGCCGCCGTGGAGACGCTGCTCGCGGCGCTCGCCGAGGACATGCGGCCCGGCGAGCTGAGGCTGATGGTCGAGATCGACCGCAGCGACGACCCCGACCTGGCGGGCCGCGACATCGCCCACCGTGCCCTGGAGGCCTGGCGGCGCGGCGAGCCGCAGCCCCACCGCTCCGCTCCTGCCTTCGGAGGCCCCCGATGACCCTCGACACCGACCCGCCCGTCTACACCCAGGCCACCCGCGCTCCTTGGCGGGAGATCCTCCGGCACCGCTGGTCCGGGCGGCGCGACCGAGCCCTGGTCCTGGGGGATCGCCACGGGGTGTACCACCAGCTGGGGAAGGGCCGTCCGAACCCGGGGGGCGGGGTCGCCGCTCGGCTGGGACTGCGCGGATTCGACCAGGCGTACCTGGTCGACCTCAACGAGCGGCCGGGCACTCGGGATGTTCGCCTTCCCACCTCGTTCGGCACGGCCTCGCTGGAGGTCCACGTCCTCTGGTGGGTCCACGACGCCGCACGGGCCGTGCAGACCCGGACCAGCCTGGGATGGCTGCCGGTGCGCAAGGACCTCGACGGGCGCCTGTACCAGCTCAGGGAGCAGTTCGCGGCCGCGGGCACCAGGCTGGGCCCCGAGGAGCTGGTCCAGTACCTGGCGGCGCCGTACGTGCTGCCCCACTACGGGCTCGGTTACCGCGTCACCGATGTCTCCACGCGGGAGCACGGCAACGAACTGCGCCTCGGGGAGCCGGACGCGATGGACGTGCCCTTCGACTGGACGGTCAAGAGCCAGGAGGAGTACGCGTTCTGCCGGCGCCAGGTGCAGGACGGTCCGGTCGCCCTCGCGGCCCTCTGGCTCGCCAGGAAGCCGGACGAGGTGCGCGATGTCCTGGACTGGGTGGTCGGCCACTCCGACCTGCTCCGGGGAGAGAGCACCTGGCAGGACAGGATGGCCCTCATGCTGGGCAGGCTGACGGAGCAGGAGCAGGAGGAGCTGTCCAGGATCCTGCGGGACCGTCTGGTCGCCCTCGGGCGGCAGGTCCCCGGGCCTGCCCCGCAGCCCGGAGGGCCGGGTCCGGGCTTCACCAAGCTCCACACCCACGTCAACGGTTGGGCGGGCGGCGTCCCGAACGGCGTCCCGAACGGGGCGCCGCGATGACCCCGGCAGGCGTGCGCCACGAACCGGTGCGCCGCGAGCCGGTGCGCCGTGCGCCCCGCAGGCGGTCCGTCGCCGGAAACCCTCGGCGGCCGGCCGTTCGACGGTCCCGCCGGGCCGTCGCGCCGATAGCGGTGACCACCCCGTCCTCGGTGTCGGCGATGGAGCGCCTGATGGCGGCCAACAGCGCGGAGCTCGTCCGGGCCGACACCAAGGCCGCCGTCTTCCTGGCCTTCACCGGTGCGGTGCTCGCCACCTTCGTCCCCTTGGAGGGTGGCGCCGGTTCCGGCTCCCTGGCGTGGACGGTTCCGCTCCTGCGGTGGAGTGCGGTGGCCAGCGCCGTGCTGGCGGTCGGCTGTTTCGCCTCCGCGCTGGTTCCCCGTCATCGCAAGGGGCGGCGGGGTGCCGTGGCCGGTCCGGGGTACTTCGAGCACATCGCCCCGGGTGCGGGCCCGGATCGGCTGCGTCGGGCCTTCGAACGGGCCGGGCACGATCCGGCGGGCCCGCTGCTCTCGGCGCTGGCCGGTACCAGTGCGATCATCCGCGCGAAGTACCGCTGGATCGAGGCGGGCACCGTCCTGCTCCTGCTGGCGCTGCCCCAGTTCGTGCTCACGCTCCGGCCGCTGTGACGGCGGGCCGCTGACGGGCCCCGGCCGCACCACCACGGCCGGGGGCCGGTGGCACGGTCGGAGGCAACGGATGTTGCGCGACAGGGCAATGATGGTTGACGGTCTCCGGCTCGGGTCCGTACAGTGCCGGGCCATGGAGACGGGCGATCTTGGTCGGCGGGTGGCGGAGGATGTGGCCGGTGGCGGTGGGGTGGAAGGGCTGCGGCGGCTGTCGGGGGTGATCGAGGCGCTGGAGGAGCGGCGGACCGAGCTGGTGGAAGAGCTGCGGCGCGGGCGGGAGGCGACCTGGGAGGAGATCGGGCGGGCCTGCGGAATGACGCGGCAGGGCGCGACCAGGCGGTGGGCCGGACGGCTGCGGGCACGGTCGTTCGGGGTGGCGGTGGACGCGTACCAGCACGGCCGGCCGGGCTATCCGCGGGCGCTGATCGGCTCGGCGGTGCCGCGGGAGGCCCGCCGGGTGCTCGATCTGGGCGCCGGGACGGGCAAGTTGACCGATCTGCTGGTCGACGCGGGCCTGGACGTGGTGGCGGTCGAGCCCGACGAGGGGATGCGGGCGCGGCTGGCCGCGACGGTGCCGAAGGCGGCCGTCCGGGCGGGCTCGGCCGAGCACATCCCGCTGCCGGACGGCAGCGTGGACGCCGTGGTGGTGGCGCAGGCCTGGCATTGGTTCGACCCGGCGGTCGCGGTGCCGGAGATCGCCCGGGTGCTCGCCCCCGGCGGCACGCTCGCGCTGGTGTGGAACGTCCGGGACGAGTCCGAACCCTGGGCGGCCGCCCTGGGCGTGCTGATGCACCGCGCGTCGCCGCCGCGGATCGACACCAGGCCGGTCCTCCCGGCGCCGTTCGGTGCGCCCGAGCGGCTGGAGATCGGCTGGGAGCACGTCACCACCCGGGCCGGGATCGTCGACATGGTCGCCTCGCGCAGCTATGTGATCGCGCTGCCGGAGGACCAGCGGGTGCGCCTGCTGGCCGACGTCGAGCAGCTGCTGGCCACCCACCCGGACCTGGCCGGCCGCGAGGAGATCGCCCTGCCGTACGTGACGAGGTGCACCCGTGTCCGTCTCGGCTGAGCACGGTCGGCGTGACGCGGCGCGGCTCGTGGTGCTGCGCCGGCTGGGCGTCGCGGATGCCGAACCGTACCGGGCCTTCCGGCTGGCGGCGCTGCGCGGGACGCCGAGCGCCTTCACCTCCAGCCACGCCGAGGAGGCCGGCAGGCCACTGTCGGAGACGCTGCACCGGCTGGCCGGGGCCGAGGCCGGGCCGGACGCGCTGATCGGCGCCTTCGACGACACCGGCACGCTGGTCGGCACCGCCGGGCTGAAGGTGCCGCAGCGCGGTCAGGAGCGGCACAAGGGCACCCTGTACGGCATGGCGGTGGCCCGCAGCGCCGCCGGGCGGGGGATCGGCCGCGCCCTGGTGCGGGAGGTGCTGCGCACAGCGGCGCGGGACGGGCGGCTGCGGCAGGTGCTGCTGACCGTCTCGGAGGGCAACGAGCCCGCCCTGCGGCTCTACACCGCCTGCGGCTTCGAGGTGTGGGGGCGCGAGCCGAGGGCCGTCCTGGTCGACGGGCGGGCGGTCGCGAAGCTGCACATGGTGCGTCTGCTGGACGGGGACCGGGCGGAGGCGGCCGGGCGCTGACAGGGGCTGCCGACAGCGGTCGGCCTGGAACGCTCGGCCGACGACGGTCGGGCTGCGACGGTCCGTCGTCAACGGCTCGTCGGCGGCGGCCCGCTGACAATTGTCACGGTGCGCCGGTGTGCGAACACACTGCCCCCGGAAACAGGTCCACGACCAGCATGGATGCCATGAACCCCACCGACCTGCAGCACCCCGAAACCCGTCGGGCCTTCCGTACCGTCCGGCGACTCGTGCTCGCCTACCTCGGCCTCAGCGTCGTCACACTGGCGGCCGCCGTCGCCCTCCGTGACCACCACACGATGGTCAACGCGCCGGTGCTGGTCCGCGGCACCATCGTCGTGGCCAGCGCCGCCCTCACCCTCCTGCTGACCGTCCGGGCCGCCAACGGCTCCCGGGGCGCGTTCCGGCGGCTGCGGATCCTCTCGGCCGTCATGCTGGTCGCCATCGCCACGATCATCGCCCTGCCGGGGACCTTCCCGGTGTGGATGAAAGTCGAGCAGGGCGTCTGCGGGCTCGCCCTGCTGGGTGTGGCCGCGGTGGTCAACGGACGGCACCTGCGTAGCCTGTTCGCCAGGCTCTGAGGAGGGGGACACGAGGGTGACCGGCCTCGACCGCGCGGGCGACGACCGCGAGCGCGACCGCGCGGGAGACCGCGACCGCGCAGGCATGGACCGCGCAGGCACGGACCGCACGACCGCGGCCCCCGGCCCGGGGGCCGCACCGGGCCCCGTCCAGCACTGGGGCCACGGCTGGCGGCGCCCGCTGCTGGCCAGCGGGATGATGGTGTTCCCCGCGCTCACCGCCGTCGCCGTCGGCGGCACCGTCTCCGGGGCGGCCGCGGTGGCCGGGTACGCCGTGGTCGTCGCGTTCTGCCTCTGCTACGCGCTGCTGGCCCTCGCCCTCGGGCTGGGCCGGCGGCGCTGGACGGTGTCACTGCTGGCGATGATGACGGCACTGTTCCTGGCCGCGCTGCCGTTCGCCCACGAGGACGCCTTCTTCCTCGCCACCGTGGTCGTCTCCGCGGTGGCGATCCAGTGGCGTGAGCACGCCGCCCGGGTGGTGGCGGCCGGCACGCTGGCCGCGCTGGTGGTGCCCTGGGCGGTGCGCCCCTGGCACACCGGTCCGGGCGGATTCCAGGCCCTGGCCCTGCTGTTCACCTCGCTCACCTGCGGTGCCTTCGCCGGGATCGCCGCCACCAACGACGCCCTGGTCGCCGCCCGGGCCGAGGTGGCACGGCTCGCCTCGGAGGCCGAGCGCAACCGGATCGCCCGGGACCTGCACGACCTGCTGGGGCACTCGCTCACCGCGATCACCGTCAAGTCCCGCCTCGCCCAGCGGCTCGCGGGCAAGGACCTGGACCTGGCGGTGGCGGAGATGGCGGCGGTGGAGACGCTGTCCCGCCAGGCGCTGTCCGACGTCCGCGCCGCCGTCAGCGGCTACCGCGAGGTGACGCTGGCCGGCGAGATCGCCCGCGGCCGTGAACTGCTGCGCGCCGCCGGGGTGGTGGCCGACCTGCCGACGGCGGCGGACGCGGTCGCGCCGGGGGAGCGCGAGCTGTTCGGCTGGGTGCTGCGCGAGGGGATCACCAACGTGGTCCGGCACGCCCGGGCCGAGCGCTGCTCGGTGCTGCTCACCGCCACCTCGGTGGAGATCCGCGACGACGGGGCCGCCGCCGCCCGGAGCGGACCGGGAGGGCCGGGGGGTGCAGGCGGTACGGGCGGTACGGGCGACGGCCGGGGCAACAGCGGTGCGGGCGACGGCAAGGGCCTGACGGGGCTGCGGGAACGCGTCGCCGCGGTGGGCGGTACGGTCGAGGCCGGCCCGCTCGACCCGCGCGGGTGGCGGCTGCTGGTCACCGTCCCGCCGGGCGGTCCGGGCCCCGCCGGACCCGAATCCGCCGGGCCGGACGCCGCCGGGCCCGACCCCGGCCACGAAGGGACGACATGACGATCCGCCCGATCCGCCTGCTGCTCGCCGAGGACCAGGAGCTGGTCCGCACCGCGCTGTGCACCCTGCTCGGCCTGGAGGACGACTTCGCCGTGGTCGCCGCCGTCGGCCGCGGCGACCAGGTCGCGGAGGCGGCGCGGGAGCACCGGCCGGACGTCGCCCTGCTCGACATCGAGATGCCCGGGCTGGACGGCCTGGCGGCCGCCGCCGTGCTGGCCCAGCAGGCGCCGTGGTGCCGGGTCGTCATCCTCACCACCTTCGGCCGCGCCGGCTACCTGCGCCGGGCCATGGAGGCGGGCGCGCTCGGCTTCGTGGTCAAGGACGCCCCGGCGGAGGTGCTGGCCGACGCGATCCGCCGGGTCGCGTCGGGGGAGCGGGTGGTGGACCCGGAACTGGCCGCCGCCACCCTCGCGGCGGGCGCCTCCCCGCTCACCGCCCGGGAGCGCGACGTGCTGAACGCCTCCCGTTCGGGCGCCGGGGTGGCCGAGATCGCCGCCAAGCTGTACCTGTCCGAGGGGACGGTTCGCAACTACTCCTCGTCGGCCATCGCCAAGACCGGCACCCGCAACCGCAGCGAGGCCCTGCGGGTCGCCGACGAGCGCGGCTGGCTCTGACCGCTGTCCCGGCGGGCAGCACCCGGCCGCCGGGCTCCGGCTAACTCCGGCTCTCTCCGGCCGTCGAAGTGCGACGGCCGCGACGGCACGGACGCGGCCGTGGTGCCGCCCACCCGGTGGAGGCGGGCGGGACGCGGGGCGTCCGATCAGCGGGCGAACTTCGCGACGGCCGCCGGGGTGACGGGGGTGAAGAAGTTGACGAGGTTGCCGTCGGGGTCGCGGAACAGCAGCGAGCGGTTGCCCCAGGGCATCGTGGTGGGCTCGTTGACGAAGTCCGTGACGAACCCGGCCAGGCTGCGGTGGACCCGGTCCACGTCGTCGACGAGGAACTCGGTGATCACGCTCTGATTGGCCGCCGGCCGGGCGGAGCCGGGGGCGAACAGCGGTACGGTGCGGACCCCGGCGATCGCGAGGGTCGCGCCCGCCGTCCGGAGTTCGGCGAAGTCCTCGGTGGCCCACTGCGCCCGGACCGCCAGGGCGCTTTCGTAGAAGTCGACCAGTCGGGCGACGTCGCCGGTGATGATGCGGATCGAAACGAAGTCCATGGGGTGTTCTCCTCGGTCATGCCTGAACGGAAGCGGAAGCGGAAGCGGAAGCGGCCGCGGTCGTGCGGTCGTCCGGTCATCCGGTCGTGCGTTCGGCAGACTAGGAGGAATAGTGGACAGAATCGGTCCCCTATTCGTCCTAGACTTTCGCCATGTCCCGACCCACCGGCCGCGTGCTGACCCTGCTCGAACTGCTGCAGTCGGGCGGCACCCGCACGGTGGCCGAGCTCGCCGACCGGCTCGGCGTGGACGGCCGAACCGTGCGGCGCTACGTGGACCACCTGGTCGACCTCGACGTGCCGGTGGAGTCCGTACGCGGCCGGTACGGCGGCTACCGGCTCTCACCCGGACACCGCCTGCCCCCGCTCATGCTCGGGGACGACGAGGCCCTGGCGGTGCTGCTCGGCCTGCTCACCGGCCCCAGGGCCGGCCTGGCGACGGCCGAACGCACCGCGGGAGAGACCGCGGCGGCCAAGATCCGGCGGGTGCTGCCCGGGCACCTGGCCGGCCGGCTCGACACGCTCCTGGAGTCGCTCTCCTTCACGGACCGGCCGCTCGGGACCACAGGCCGGCCCGACGAGACCGCCGCACCGGACACCGGGGTCCTGCTCACCCTCGCCGACGCGGTGCGCCATCGACGGCCGGTCGCGGTCCGGTACACCGACCGCAACGGCCGGCCCAGCGAGCGCACGCTGCATCCGTACGGGATCGTCGCCCACGCGGGCCGGTGGTACGTCACCGGCGTGGACGCGGGGATCGGCCAGGACCGGACCCTCCGGCTGGACCGGGTCACGGAGGCGAGGGCCCTGCCCGGCTCCTTCGAGGCACCGACCGGACCGGACCCGGCCGAGCGCGTCGTGTCGGGCCTGGCCACGGCCGACTACCGGCACGAGGTGACGCTGCGGATCCGCGCGACGCCCGAGTGGATCCGCCGCCACCTACCGGAGAGCGTCGCGATCCTGGTCGAACCCGAACCCGAACCCGAACCCGAACCCGAACCCGAACCCGAACCCGAACCCGAACCCGAACCCGAACCCGAACCCGACGCCGACCCCGAACCCGAACCGCGGCCGGAGCCGGAGCCGGAGCCGGACGCCGACCGGAGGTCCGAGCGCTGGCTGCGCGTCGAGCTCCGGGCGGAGCGACTCGACTGGCTGCCTCCGGTGCTCGCCGCGATCGACCGTCCCTTCGTGATCGAACGGCCCGAGGAGCTGCGAGGCCTCGTCACGGCCCTCGCCGACCGCCTCGCCTCGCACGCCCGCCGGACCTGACGGAACCGCGGCGTCTGCCCGGACCGCCGGGGAGGCCCCGGCGAAGTCCGGGGCCCGCTCCCCGTAGGCGAATTCGAGGGAGCGGGCCCCGGTGTTTCCTCAGGGTGCCGGGAGCGTAGCGCGGGGCACTGACATTGATGCTGATACTCGGGTTCCCGTGGTCGCGGCTCGGGCACTGACTGGCCGGGGGTCGTCCGGACCCGGGGCGCACCGACAGCGGCGTCGCCCCCGTCACTGCGGTATTCCCCGCCCGGCGGCGTTGTCGGTCCCGCCTGCCAGGATCGCGGCCATGGACCTCACCACCGCCCTCGCCGGGCTCGACGACCACCCCTGGGCCACCGTCTCGCACGCCTACGGCTGCGCGGAGGACCTGCCCGACCTGCTGCGCGCGCTCGCCGAGGGCGACGACGGCGCGGCCGAGGAGGCGGTCTCCGAGCTGTACGGGAGCATTCTCCACCAGGGCACCGTGTACTCGGCCAGCGTGGACGCCGTGCCGTACCTGGCCCGGATCGCCGCCGCCGGGATCCGGACGGTGGACGTGCTGTGCCTGCTGGGCGGGCTGGCCGAGAGCGAGGACGAGTGGCAGGTCCCCGAGGGCGCGGTCCGGGCTGCCGTGGTTGCCCAACTGCCGCTCCTGCTGCCGCTGTTGGCCGACCCGGACGAGACCGTCCGGCTGACCGCCGCCTGGGCCGTCGGCCACACCCGGGACGGGGCGGCCGCGCCGGCCGCCCTGGGGGAGCGCTGGGCGGCGGAGCAGGATCCGGAGGTGGCCGCCGAACTGCTCGTCTCCCTCGGCCGGGTGGACCTGAGCGCGGCGGCCGGGGAGGCCCGGGTGCTGCTCGGCGAGGAGACCCCGGTGCCGCTGCGGCTGGCCGCGGTCCTGGTCTGCCTGCGGAACGAGGAGCGCTGGGGGGCCGTCCACCACGCGGCCGTGCTCGGCCTGCTGCCCGCCCGCGAGCTCACCGTCGACCGCTACAGCCTCGACCAGGAGGAGCTGCTGTACACGGTCGTCGACACCCTGCTGGAGCGCGACACCGACGCCGACCGCGAGGCGGCCCTCGACCTGCTGGAGGCCGCCCTGCGCGATCCGCGCCCCGAGGTGCAGGCCGAGGCCCTGTGGGCGGCCGACCACGCCTGCTACGTCTCGCGCGGCGCCCCGTCCCGGCTGATCCCGGCCGTCGCCCCGCTCGCCGCCCAGGACACCGCGGCGAGCCTGCTGGCCAAGCTCGGCCCGCTCGCCGCCGAGGCCGCGCCCGTACTCGTCGGACTCGCCGACCGGCCGGACGAGGGGCCGGACGACGAGGTGGCCGACGAGGCCCTCGCGGCGCTGGTCCGGATCGCCCCCCGGCAGGCCGCCCCGCTGCTGGCCCGCGACCTGGAGCGCCGCCCGCGCGCCCGCAACGCCGCGGGTGACTCGCGGGCCCCGGCCTTCCCCTTCGACCCGGAGCTGCTCGCCGCCGTGCGCGCCCGGCTGGCCGTCGAGGGGCTCGGCACCAACGAGACCGCCGACCTGGTCCACCTGCTGCGGCGGTGGGGCCCGCGGGCCGTCGCCGGCGTGCCCGAGCTGTGCGCGGTGCTGCCCCGCTTCCCGTACGCCGCCTCCGCCGTCGCGGCCGTCGTCGCCGGCGGCCCGCCCGAGGCGCGCGCGCGGGCCGCCGAGGCGCTGCGGGCGGAGGCGGGACAGCTCCAGGCGGCCCGCGCCCACTACGACGTCACCGGCGAACCCGACGTCCTGCTCGCCGCCGTCACCGAACGGCTGGCGGCCTCGCGCGAGCGGGCCGAGGCGGCCCGGGCGGCCGCCGACCTGGGCCCGGCCGCCGCCGGGCTGCTCCCGGCCCTGCTCGCCGCGGTCAGCGAGGACCCGGAGCCGACCGCCCCGCAGCTGGACGCCGACGTCGCGACGGCCCGCGCCGTCTGGCAGATCGACGGCGACGCCGAGGAGGCCGTCCGGATCCTGGCGTCCGTCCTCGACCGCACCGCCGGGAGCCGGCTGTGGGCCCGTTGGACGGTGGTCGGCGCACTGCGCGCGGCCGCGTCCCTCGGGGCGGCCGGCCGGGACCTGATTCCCCGGCTGGAAGCGCTGCTCGACGACCCGGAGAAGGCCGCCGGCGCCGCTCACGCCCTGCTCGACATCGCGGACCCGGACACCGTCGACCTCGGCCGCCTCGCCCGGGCCGCGCTCCACGCGGTCGAGACGGGCGCCGACGTCACGGGCGGCTGCGAGGCGCTGCACGCGCTGGGCGCCGCCGCCCGGGACAGCGGCCTTCTCCCGTACGTCGGCGAGCTCGTCGAGCGCGACGGCCGGATCGTCACCTCCGGCCTCGCGTACGACATCGTCCGCGAGGACGAACGGCTGCGCGCCCTCCTGGCCGAGCTGCGCTGAGCCGGGCTGCGCTGTGCCGGGTCGAGCTGTGCTGAGCCGAGCTGCGCTGAGCCGAGCTGCGCTGAGCCGGGGCCGGCCGGAGCCGACTGTCAGTGCCAGGCCGTAGCTTGGGAGGTGTCGGCGGGCCGGTCCCGAACCGACCCCCATCTCCGTTGCCCGAAAGGGGACTCCGTCGTGTCCGTCGCCGTGGAAGAGCAGGTCACGTACCTCGAACTGTCCGAGGACCAGGGGAGCGCGCACAAGTTCTACGAAGTGCGGCTCGCCGGGCAGGTGGTGACGGTGCGCTACGGGCGGATAGGCGAGCCCGGGCAGAGCAAGTCGACGACGTTCCCGAGCCCGGAGAAGGCGGCCGCGTCGGCGGCCAAGAAGATCGGCGAGAAGGTCCGCAAGGGCTACGCCCCGGCCGTCCGGGGCGTGCGCCAGCGCCGGGCGGTGACCAGGCGGCAGATCGTCAGCAGCCGCTCGACCGCCCGTCAGGCGCCGCTGCTGTGGCGCTTCCGCTCCGGCTCGCCCGCCTTCGGGATCTTCGTCGGCGAGGAGCACGCCTGGGTCGGCAACGAGCGCGGCGACGTCTACACCCTCACCCACGACGGCGAGGTGACGGCCCGCTACGGCCTGCCGGACGGCGTCAAGTGCATCGTCGCCGACGACTGGTGGATCTACGCCGGCTGCGACGACGGCAAGGTGTACGACCTGGGAGGCAAGGTCCCGCGGGTGGCGTACGAGATCGCCCAGGACGTGGACATCTTCTGGCTCGACATCCACGACGGCGTGCTCGGCGTCGCCGACGAGCGCGGCGGGCTCACGACGGTGGACCACGAGGACGAGTTCCAGTGGCGCCGCCGGGCCGACGGCCGGTCCGGCTGGATGGTGCGGTGCGACGCCGACGGCGTCTACCACGGCCACTCGCGCGGCGTCGCCCGCTACGACAACCGCAGCGGCGACCAGCGGTGGCACACCCCGACCAACGGCGAGGTGCTGTTCGGCTGGCAGGAGGCCGACGAGGTGTTCGCCGGCACCGGCCGCGGCTGGGTGCACCGGCTGCGCAAGTCGGACGGCGCCGAGGTGGCCGCCTACCGCTGCGACGCCGCCGTCTTCTCCTGCGCGGCCTCCCCGGACGGCGAGTACGTCTTCGCCGGGGACAACCACTCATCGGTGTACTGCTTCGCCGCCGACGGCACCCGGCTGTGGAAGCTCGCCACCGGCTGCGGCTCGGCGTACAGCATGCAGTACCGGGCGGGGCGGCTCTACCTGGTGACCACCGACGGCTCGCTGGCCTGCCTGGACGCCGGCGAGCAGGCGGTGCGGGCGGCGGAGGACGGCACGCTGCCGGAGACCGCCGAGATCAAGGGCGCGGGCTGGGAGCCGGTGCTGGCCGGCGCCGGGCCGGAGACGGTCGAGGTGGTCACCGCCCGGACCGGCGGCGAGGTCGAGGTCGAGTGCGTCCAGGACGGCGTCCGGCTGCGGATGCGGGTGGTCTCGCAGGGCTACGACCCGTCGTGGCGGGTGCAGTTCCCCAAGGACATCCGGATCGCCGGGGCCCGCTACCTGGTCGCCGAGGTACGGGAGTCCGCCTCGGGCGGCTTCTACCGGGCGCGCGGCGAGATCAAGCGCCTGCTCTGACCTCGGGCTTCCGTGTCCGGCCCCGGGCTCCCCGTGTCCGACCCCAGGGGCCCGGGCCCCCGGGGTCGGGCCCCGTGAGCGGGACCCCGGGCGGCCGTACGGGGGTGACGGCCGCCCGGGGAGTCCGTGCGTCAGACGAGCCGCAGCACCAGCTTGCCGGTGTTCTCGCCCCGGAAGAGCATCCCGAAGGTCTCCGGGAAGTCGTCCACGGTGCCCTCCACCACCTGCTCCTTGACCTTGATCCGGCCCTCCGCGATCCAGCCGGCGAGCTCGGCGGCGGCCTCCGGGTACCGGCGGGCGTAGTCGAACACCACGAAGCCCTCCATCCGGGCCCGCCGTACCAGCAGGGACAGGTAGTTGGACGGGCCCTGCACGGCGCCCTCGTTGTTGTACTGGCTGATGGCGCCGCAGACCACCACCCGGGCGTGCATCGCCAGGCGGGTCAGCGCGGCGTCCAGGACGGGGCCGCCGACGTTGTCGAAGTAGACGTCGATGCCGTCCGGGGCGTGGGTGCGCAGGGCCTTGCGGACGTCCTCGGCGCGGTAGTCGATCGCGGCGTCGAAGCCCAGCTCGCCGGTGAGCAGCGCGCACTTCTCCGGGCCGCCGGCGATGCCCACCACCCGGCAGCCCTTCAGCTTGGCGATCTGGCCGACCAGGCTGCCGACCGCCCCGGCGGCGCCGGAGACGACGACGGTCTCGCCCTCCTTGAGCGCCCCGACCTCCAGCAGCCCGAAGTACGCCGTCATCCCGGGGATCCCGAGGGCGCCCAGGTACGTCGACAGCGGCGCGAGCGCGGGATCGACCGTGAGCGCGCCCTTCCCGTCCGAGACCGCGTACTCCTGCACCCCGAAGGCCCCGACCACGTGGTCCCCGACCCGGAACCCCGGGTGGTTCGACGCCACGACCTCCACCACCGAGCCGGCCCGCATCACCTCGCCCAGTCCCACCGGCGGCAGGTACGACGGGCGGTCGTCCAGCCATCCCCGCATCGCCGGATCCAGCGACACGTACCGCGTCCGCCCGAGGAACTCGCCCTCGCCCGGGTCCGGCACCGCCTCCTCCCCGTGCGCCCAGTCCTCCGGACGCACCTCCCCGACCGGCCGACCGGCAAGGCGGATCTGACGGTTGACTCCGGTGGCTCCGGCCATGACGTCTCCAGGGGCGCTCGGGCTCGACGGCTGAACGCGCCCGATTCTAAGCAAGCGCTTGTTCAATTGGCCAGAGCGGGGCATCGGTGGAGACCGACTAGGCTTCGCCGCGTGGAGACCGAGATCATCGAGGGGGCCACCGTCCCGGTGACGCACTCCTGGGCGCACCAGAGCACCGTCGACCTGCTCCGGCAGCAGCTCGCCCCGGCCCTGCGGCCGAGCGGCCTGTGCTCCGGTTCCGGCGATCTGGCCCTGCCGGGCACGGCGGACCGCTACGTGCCGGACCTGGCCGTCGTGCCGACCGAACTGGCCGTACACGGCGGGGCGTTGACGCCCGACCGGACGCTGCTGGTGGTCGAGGCGACCGAGTCTTCCAGCGCCGACACCGACCGGACGGTGAAGCGCCGGCGCTGCGCCCGGTTCGGTGCGCCGCTCTACCTTCTGGTGGACCGGCAGGAGCGGGCCTGCACGCTGTTCTCCCAACCCGGCGCGCTCGGCTGGACCCGGGTCGACGGGCCGCACCCGTTCGGGGTGCCGGTGCGACTGCCCGAGCCGTTCGAACTCGACCTCGACACCAGCGAGTTCTGAGTCAGTACCGGTCCGCGAGGTGGCCGTATCCGCCGGCCGTCCAGACGACGCGGCGGAACTCCGGGAGGCTGAGTGCGGCCGTCGGCACGCCGGTGGGCACGCCGGTGGTGGGCGGGAAGTGGGCGGTGCCGCAGCGGGCGCAGTACCAGGCCTGGGCCCAGAGGTGCTCGGCCCGGGGCCGGCCGGCGAGTTCGAGGTCGGCGGAGGCCCGGAGCGCGGCCGCGGTGACGAGGAGGAC
>NZ_JBHXEM010000133.1:0-22501 GCF_042724755.1 Kitasatospora sp. NPDC127067
ACGAGTCTGTCCCACCGCTGGGCGCGCGGGCCCCCCCCCGCGCGGGGGCCGCGGCCCGGCGGGTGGGGTGTTGTTCCGGCCGCGTCCGACGGGCCCACCCACGACCCGGAACCCGCCGGACGGCCGGGGCACGACCGGACGGGCCAGGAAACGGCAGCGGCCGGCCCGGCCGCACGAGGAGGTCCTCGAGCGGCCGGGCCGGCCTGGGCGTGTCCCGCGCCCATGTCCGCCGTGCGGCGATCACCCGGTCGAGCGGTCACCCGACATGACCATCCCGGAGGATCGATTCGCCCCGCAGCAGCGGTGGTTCCGAAAACCCTCGAGGCTCAGCGGCCCCGGGTCAGAGCGCGACGCCGTGCGCGCGCAGGTAGGCGACCGGGTTGATGTCCGAGCCGTACTCCGAGCCGTTGCGGATCTCGAAGTGCAGGTGCGGGCCGGTCACGTTGCCGGTGGCGCCGGAGAGGCCGATCTGCTGGCCGACGGTGACGGCCTGACCGATCCTCACGCCGATCGAGGAGAGGTGCGCGTACTCGGCGTAGTGGCCGTCGGCGAGCTTGATCTCGACCTCGTTGCCGTAGGCGCCGCCGTTGCCGGCCTTGACCACGACGCCGTTGGCGACGGCGCGCAGCGGGGTGCCGGTGGAGGCGACGAAGTCCTGGCCGGTGTGGTGGCCGGAGGCCCACATCGAGCCGGCCACGCCGTAGGCGGTGCCGAGCTTCGGGTTGGCCAGCGGGGCGACGAAGCCGGAGGTGGCGGCGGCGACCGGAGTGGCGGTCACGACCGCGGCCGGAGCGGCGACCTGCAGCTGGGTCTGGAGCTGGGCGGAGGGCTTGGCGGCCTCGGTCTTCACCTGGACCTGGGCCTGCGGCTTGGCGGCCTGGGTCGCCGGGGCGGCCGGCTGGGCGGGCTTCGCCGGGGCGGCCGGCTTGGCCGGGGCGGCATCGGCGGCCGGCGCGGCGGCGTGGCCCGACAGTGCGAGCTGCTGGCCCGGGAAGATCAGGTTCGGGTTGGCGCCGACGACCGAGCGGTTCTGCTCGTACAGCGCGTGCCAGCCGCCCTCGACGTTCTTGGCGTCGGCGATCTTGGACAGGGTGTCGCCGCTGACGACGCGGTAGCTCTCCTGCGCGGCCGGGGTGGCCGGGGCAGCGGCCGGCGCGGCCGACTTGGCGTCCGTGGAGGCGGCGGCCTGCGCGGCCGGGGCGGCCGGAACGGTGTGGGCCTGGGCGCTCACCGCGGTGACGAGCGGGAGGGCGAAGGAGACACCGGTGACGGCGGTCGCGATGCCGATACGGGCGGCGCGGGGCAGGGCGATACGACGAGCCTGAGCAGGCATGGAATTTTCCTCTCCGACGCCTGCGAGGTGAGCTGTCGGGTTCGGGCTGGAGTTGCCCGGCCGCATGCGCGGCTTCACCCCTAGCCGGTCCTGGACGCCCGCGCCCTGAGGCGCGAACTCCGGTCCGGCGACTTACCTGTGGGTCCCCCGCTCCTGCCGTACAGAGTTCGTTTCGAACCACCGGGCAGCGGCAGGACTCGGCGTTCCACCCGGGGGATCCGTCCGGACTGGCCGGGCGGTCGCTGAACTAAAACCCATCCGTTCGGGTGAAGCAATGTCGATCTCTTGAAAGGGCAACCATCTCCCCCGTTCCGGTAACCCTCCGCAGACCGGACCCCACGGTGCGTACACAACCCATTCACCCCCCGCCACTGATCCACGACCCTGCGCCGAGATCGGCGACGGAACGCAGCCACCCGTTCACGTACCGCCGACCGTCAACACACCCACCGGTGACCCTTGTCACGTGCGCCCCGGCAGCGCAGGATTCGCCCGTGGCCACCTCCGAGGCCGGCACCCTGCGCCTGGGCACCGCGCAGGGTCGCTGGGTACTACTGGCGACCGTGCTCGGCTCCAGCATGGCGATGCTCGACGGCACCGTGGTGAACGTCGCCCTGCCCCGGATCGGCGCCGACCTCGGCGCCTCCCTGGCGTCCCTGCAATGGACTCTGAACGCCTATCTGCTCACCCTGGCGGGCCTGATCCTGCTCGGCGGCGCGCTCGGCGACCGGTACGGGCGGCGCAAGGTCTTCCTGATCGGCGTGGTCTGGTTCGCCATCGCCTCCGCGGCCTGCGCCGCGGCGCCGAACATCCACGTGCTGATCGCCGCCCGCGCCGTCCAGGGCATCGGCGGGGCGCTGCTCACCCCCGGCTCGCTCGCCATGCTCCAGGCCGTCTTCCACCCCGACGACCGCTCGGCCGCGGTCGGGCTCTGGTCAGGCCTCGGCGGGGTGTCCGCCGCGATCGGCCCCTTCCTCGGCGGCTGGCTGGTGGACGGCCCCGGCTGGCGCTGGATCTTCCTGTTGAACCTGCCGCTCGCCGCCGCCGTGATCGCGGTGACCACCCGGTCGGTGCCGGAGACCCGGGACGAGGCCGCCACCGGCCGCTTCGACGTGCTCGGCGCCGTGCTCGCCGCCCTCGCGCTCGGCGCGATCACCTACGCGCTGACCGCGGCCGGCGAGGGCCTGTCCCCGGCGGTCTGGGTCAGCGGGGTGATCGGGGTGGTGCTCGGCGTCGCCTTCGTGGCCGTCGAGCGCCGGGCGCCCGAACCGATGCTGCCGCTCGGGCTGTTCTCCTCCCGGCTGTTCACCGCGGTGAACCTGGTCACCCTGTGCGTGTACGCGGCGTTCAGCGGCGTCTTCTTCCTGCTGGTGGTGCAGCTCCAGATCGTGTCCGGGTTCTCGCCGCTGGTCTCGGGCTTCGCCCTGGTGCCGATCACCGTGCTGATGCTGGCGCTGTCCGCGCGCGCCGGGCGCCTCGGCAAACGGATCGGCCCGCGCGTCCCGCTGACCGTCGGCCCCCTGCTGTGCGCCGCCGGGGTGCTGCTGATGCTGCGCATCGGCCCCGGCTCCTCGTACTGGGTGGACGTGCTGCCCGCCGTCACGGTGCTGGGCTGCGGGATGACGCTGCTGGTCGCGCCGCTGACGGCGACCGTGCTGGCCGCCGTCGAGGTCCGGCACGCCGGCATCGCCAGCGGGGTCAACAACGCCGCCGCCCGCGCGGCCGGCCTGCTCGCGGTGGCCGCCCTGCCGGCGCTGGCCGGGCTGAGCGGCGACGCCTACCGGGTGCCCTCCGCGGTCGACTCCGCCTTCCACACCGCGATGCTGATCTGCGCGGGCCTCCTGGTGGCCGGCGGGCTGATCGCGGCCGCGACCGTACGGGGCAATGTGCTCGCCCCCGAGGAGCAGTCGGTGGCCGAGCCGAACTGCGACTGGCCGTGCGGACCGACCGCCCCGCCGCTCGACCCCGGCCACGTCCCCACGACGCGCGAGGGCCCCGCCACCGGTCCGGCGGCAGGGCCCTCGACTCTGAACTGACCGAACGTCAGAGGATGTCGGCCGGCGCGTACTTGGCGGCCTCCGGGTAGGCGGCCGCGACGGCCTCCACCTGGCGGACGACCTCGGCGACCTGGGCACCGGCCGCGCCGGTGAAGGACAGCCGGTCGGCCAGCAGCGCGTCCAGTGCGGCCCGGTCCAGCGGGATCCGCTCGTCGGCGGCCAGCCGGTCCAGCAGCTCGTTCTCCCGGGCGCCCGCGCGCATCGCCAGCGCGGAGGCGACGGCGTGCTCCTTGATGACCTCGTGCCCGGTCTCCCGGCCGACGCCCGCGCGCACCGCGCCCATCAGCACCTTCGTGGTGGCGAGGAACGGCAGGTAGCGGTCCAGCTCGGCCTCGATCACGGCGGGGAAGGCGCCGAACTCGTCGAGGACGGTCAGGAAGGTCTCCAGCAGGCCGTCGAAGGCGAAGAACGCGTCCGGCAGCGCGACCCGGCGCACCACCGAGCAGGAGACGTCGCCCTCGTTCCACTGGTCGCCGGCCAGCTCGCCGGTCATCGAGGCGTAGCCGCGCAGGATGACGGCCAGGCCGTTGACGCGCTCGCAGGAGCGGGTGTTCATCTTGTGGGGCATCGCGGAGGAGCCGACCTGGCCCTCCTTGAAGCCCTCCGTGACCAGCTCGTGGCCGGCCATCAGGCGGATGGTCTTGGCCAGGCTGGACGGCGCGGCGGCCAGCTGGACGAGGGCGGTGAGCACCTCGAAGTCCAGCGAGCGCGGGTAGACCTGGCCGACGCTGGTCAGCACGTTGTCGAAGCCGAGGTGCCCGGCGACCCGGCGCTCCAGCTCGGCCAGCTTGTCGGTGTCGCCGCCGAGCAGGTCCAGCATGTCCTGGGCGGTGCCGACCGGGCCCTTGATCCCGCGCAGCGGGTAGCGGGCGATCAGCTCCTCCAGGCGGCGGAAGGCGACCAGCAGCTCGTCGGTGATCGACGCGAACCGCTTGCCCAGGGTGGTGGCCTGCGCGGCCACGTTGTGCGAGCGGCCGGCCATGACCAGCTCGGAGTGCTGGGCGGACAGCTTGGCCAGACGCACCAGGACGGCCACCGTGCGGTCGCGCACGTGCTCCAGGGACTGGCGGATCTGGAGCTGCTCGACGTTCTCGGTCAGGTCCCGGGAGGTCATTCCCTTGTGGATCTGCTCGTGCCCGGCGAGGTCGCTGAACTCCTCGATCCGGGCCTTGACGTCGTGGCGGGTGACCCGCTCACGGGCGGCGATCGAGCCGAGGTCGACCTGGTCGATCACCCGCTCGTAGTCGGCGACGGCGGTGGCCGGCACCTCGACGCCGAGGTCCTGCTGGGCCTTCAGGACGGCGAGCCACAGGTGGCGCTCGAGGACCACCTTGTGCTCGGGGGACCACAGCTGGGCCAGGGTCGCCGAGGCGTACCGGGAGGCCAGGACATTGGGGATCTGGGGCTTCGCGCTCACGCTTCGCAAGAGTAACAGCCGAGGTCACGCCGAACGTCGGCGGCCGGGGTAGGCTGGGTCAATTGAGCGCCTTTCAAATGACGCACCACAACCTTCTCACCGCAAGGATACCACACCGATGAGCGAACATCCAGTGGTCGCGGGAAACCCCGGCGACGCCCTCACCGCGGCCCTGCGCACCGAGCAGGCCCGCCTCACCCGGCTCTACTCCCGGCTCGACACGGTGCGCGAACGGGCCCGCCGCACCGCCGACGGCGCCCACGACGGAGCCGCCCCCGGCGGCACCCACCAGGCCCGGCTGGAACGCGAGGTGCGCGCCCGCGAGGCCGCCCGCCACGCGGCCCGGCTGGACGCGGTCGAACGCGGCCTGTGCTTCGGCCTCCTCGACGAGCGCGACGGCACCGTCCACTACATCGGCCGCACCGGCCTGACCGACGACGCGTACGAACCGCTGCTGCTCGACTGGCGCACCCCGGCCGCCCGCCCCTTCTACACCGCGACCCCCGCCCGTCCGGGCCCGGTCGTGCGCCGCCGCCACCTGCACACCCGGGGCCGCACCCTCACCGGGCTGGACGACGAGGCGCTCGACCTCGCCGGGCTGGACGAGTCCGGCCGGCGCGGCCTGGTCGGCGAGGCCGCACTGCTCGCCGCCCTCGGCCGCGAGCGCACCGGCCGGATGGGCACCGCCGTCGCCACCATCCAGGCCGAGCAGGACCGGGTGATCCGCTCCCCGCTGCCCGGCGCCCTGGTGGTCCAGGGCGGCCCCGGCACCGGCAAGACGCTGGCCGCCCTGCACCGCGCCGCCTACCTGCTGTTCACCCACCGCGCCGCACTGGAGCGCCGGGGCGTGCTGGTGATCGGCCCCAACCCCGGCTTCCTGCGGTACATCGACCAGGTGCTGCCCGCCCTCGGCGAGACCGAGGTGGTACTGCGCACCGTCGGCGAGCTCCTCCCCGGCGTCACCGCCACCCGCACCGACGCGCCCGCCGCCGCCCTGGCCAAGGGCGGCCCCTGGATGGCCGGGGTGCTCCGCCGCGCCCTGGCCGCCCACCAGACGGCCCCCGCCGACGGCCTGGACCTCGGCGACGGGCTGCGGGTCTCCGCCCGGGCCTGCGCCGAGGCCCGGGACGCCGCCCGAGGCCTGCGGGTGCCGCACAACCGGGCCCGCGGCTTCTACCTGAGCACCCTGCTCGACGCCCTCGCCATCGCCCAGGCACTCGCCCTCGGCCGCCCGTACGACGACGAGGAGGCCCACTACGCCCCGCGCGAGCTGTGGGAACGGCCGGACGTCCGCGCCGCGCTCGACCCGCTCTGGCCCCGGCTCACCGCCCGGCAACTGCTCGAACGACTGCTCACCGACCGGGAGTTGCTCACCGAAACGGCCCCCGACCAGGCATCCGCCCTGCTCCGCCAGCCCGGGTCGGACTGGACGGTCGAGGACGTCCCACTGCTCGACGAGGCCGCCGAACTCCTCGGCACGGCACGGGAATCCACCCCGACCGACAACGACCCGGACGAACTCGCCTTCGCCCAGGGCGTGCTGACCATCACCGGGCAGACCGACGACGCCCTGCTGGACTCCGCCGCCCTCGCCGAGCGCTTCCGTGACAACGGCCCGTACCGCTCCACCGCCGAACGCGCCGCCGCCGACCGCACCTGGGCGTACGGCCACGTCGTCGTGGACGAGGCGCAGGAGCTGTCCGCGATGGCCTGGCGCGCCGTCCTGCGGCGCGTCCCGACCAGCTCGCTCACCATCGTGGGAGACCTCGCCCAGACCGGATCGCCCGCCGGCGCCCGCAGTTGGGCCGACATGCTCGACCCGCACCTGCCCGGCCGCTGGCGCGAGGAACGGCTGACCGTCAACTACCGCACGCCGGAGCCCGTCATGGCCCTCGCCACCGCCGTGCTGCGCACCGCCCTGCCCGACCACCGGCCGCCCGAGTCCATCCGCCCGGGCACCGAGCGGCCCCGCGCCGTCCCCGTCCCGGACGGCGACTTCGCCGCGGCGCTCACCCGGCTGACCGGCGGCCCGGGCACCCTGGGCGTGATCGCCCCGGACACCCTGGCGGCCGAGCTGGACGCGCTCACCGTCGCGGACGCCAAGGGGCTGGAGTTCGACGCGGTGGTCGTCGTCGAGCCGGCCGGACTCGCCCCGCGCGACCTCTACGTCGCCCTGACCCGGACCACCCGCTCACTCACCCTGCTCCACCACCGGCCGCTGCCACCGGAACTCGCCGGGCTGCTCTGACCGGGACGGCGCGCGGGCGGCGCGGGCGGCGCGTTCTCTTCTGCGCGCGCTACTGCGCGCCGCCCGTACGGCCGGCCAGCACCGGCAGCACCTGGGCGCAGATGGAGTGCAGCGCGATCCGCTGCTCGTCGTCCATCGCCTCGAAGGCCTGGTGGGTCCGGGCCATCTCGCCGCGGATGCGGTTGAGGATCTCCCGGCCCTCGGCCGTGATCACCACGATCTTCACCCGGCGGTCACCGGCCGCCGCCTCCCGGTTGGCCAGACCCAGCGACTCCAGCCGGTCCACGATCCCGGTGACGTTCGACGCGTCACAGCCCAGCCGGCCGGCCAGCGCCCGCATCGGCACCGGCTCCTGCACCGCGCCCAGCGCCTTGGCCTGCGAGGAGGAGAGCCCGTGCCGGGCCGCGGCCGCCGCGAAGTCCTGGAAGTACGCGGCACCGACGGCGGCCAACGCCTCCATCAACTCGGCGTTGGTCGGTACGGTCGTCGTCGCTGTCGAACCCATGGGGCCAGCGTACGGCCAGGTGCTTCAGTATCTCAAGCTTTGACCAGGGCAACCGTCGACGAACCGCCCCGGCCCCCGGTGTCAGAGCACCAACTGGTCGAACAACCGCCGCAGCTCCGCCTCCGGATCCGCGGTCAGCCCGGTGTGCACGGGCCCCGGCTGGACGATCGCACTGCGCGGCGCGGTCAGCCAGCGGAACCGCTGCCCGGGGCTGTCCCCCGCCGCCGGACCGGCCTGCGGCCCGCCGTGGCAGACCGCCTCGATCCCGTGCAGCGCCCGCCGCACGCCCTGGACGTCCGCCACCGGGTCCAGCGCCAGCAGCCGGGCCTGGTCCAGATGGGTACGGGCCGCCAGGTGCGAGCTCTGCCGGCAGTACAGCAGCACCCCGACGTTGACGCACTCGCCGCGCTCGACCCTCGGCACCGCGCGGATCACGGCGTACTCGTAGTCGTGCAGTTCGACGGTGGCCGGCAGCGCGGACAGCGCGGGCTCGGTCATGCGGGCACCTCCGGCAGCCAGTCGCGCGGACCGGCCAGTCGCTCGGTCAGCTGGGCACGGTACGCGGCGCGCACCTCGTCGGGCGAGTCGAAGCCGAACTCGTCCACCAGCCAGACCTCGGGGATCTGCGCCACCGCGCCCTCGATCGCCGCCTCGGCGAGCGGCGCGAGCGCCTTGTCGGCCGCCGCCACGTCCGGCCGGGCCCGCAGCAGCGCGTGGTCGGAGGCGTCGTACGGACGGCGGACCCAGGAGGCGGCGCCCGGCCAGTTGTGGTGGAAGATCAGGCTCGCGCCGTGGTCGATCAGCCGCAGCCCACCGGTGGCCACCAGCAGGTTGGGGTTGCGCCAGGAGCGGTCGACGTTGCCGATCAGCGCGTCGAACCAGAGCACCTGCCCGGCGAGCTCCGGCTCCACCTCGAAGCAGAGCGGGTCGAAGTTGAGCGCGCCGCTGACGAAGGCCATCCCGAGGTTGGTCCCGCCGCTGGCCCGCATCTGGTCCTGGACCTGGTGGTCCGGCTCGCTGCGCGCGAGCACCGGGTCCAGGTCGATCGTCACCAGCTCCGGCACCGGCAGCCCGAGCCGCCGACCGAGTTCCCCGGCCAGCACCTCCGCGACCAACGCCTTGCGGCCCTGCGCCGCACCGACCCATTTCAGCGCGTACAGCCGCCGATCGTCGGCCTCGACCAGGCCCGGCATCGAGCCGCCTTCTCGCAGTGGCGTCACGTACCGGATCGCCGTCACCTCGGGTAGCACGGCCGACAGCCTATCGGTGTCACCGCCCCACCCGCTCCGACCCCACCGCCGCGCCGCCGCTCTCCCCCACCCGCCCCGCTGCTCCCCCACCGCCGCACCGCCGTTCTCCCCCACCCCCACGGCCCCACCCCGGTGGCAGCCCCCGCTGCTCCGTGCGAGTGTGGCGGACAGTAATGGGGACCTTCACGGCAAAGGGATGAGCGATGGAACGACCTCGGATCCTGATCGTGGGCGGTGGCTTCGCCGGCCTGGAGTGCGCCCGCCGACTCGAACACAAGCTGTCACCGTCGGAGGCCGAGATCTCGCTGGTCACGCCGTTCAGCTACCAGCTCTACCTCCCCCTCCTCCCCCATGTCGCGGCCGGCGTCCTGACCCCGCAGTCCGTGGCCGTCTCCCTGCGCCGCTCGCTGCGCCGCACCCACATCGTCCCCGGCGGGGCCATCGGCGTGGACCCGGCCTCCAAGGTGTGCGTCGTCCGCAAGATCACCGACGAGGTGGTCGCGCAGAAGTACGACTACCTGGTGCTCTCCCCCGGCAGCGTCACCCGCACCTTCGACATCCCCGGCCTCACCGACTACGCCCGCGGCATGAAGACGCTCGCCGAGGCGGCCTACGTCCGCGACCACGTGATCGCCCAGCTCGACCTCGCCTCCGCCACCCTGGACCAGAAGGAGCGCGAGTCCCGGCTCCAGTTCGTGGTCGTCGGCGGCGGCTACGCGGGCACCGAGACGGCCGCCTGCCTCCAGCGCCTGACCACCGCCGCCGCCCACCGCTACCCGCGCCTGGACGCCCGGCAGATCAAGTGGCACCTGATCGACATCGCCCCGAAGCTGATGCCGGAGCTGGGCGATCCGCTCGGCGAGGCCGCCCTGGAGGTGCTGCGCGAGCGCGGCATCGAGGTGTCGCTGGGCGTCTCGGTGGCCGAGGTCGGCGCCGAGACCGTCAAGTTCACCGACGGCCGGGTGCTCCCCTGCCGCACCCTGATCTGGACCGCCGGCGTGGCCGCGAGCCCGCTGATCGGCACCCTGGACGCCGAGACGGTCCGCGGCCGGCTCGCCGTGACGGCGGAGATGCGGGTGCCGCAGTTCGAGGGCGTGTTCGCGATCGGCGACGCCGCCGCCGTCCCCGACCTCGCCAAGGGCGACGGCGCGGTCTGCCCGCCGACCGCCCAGCACTCCGCCCGCCAGGGCCGCGCGGTCGCGAACAACCTGATCGCCTCGCTCCACGGCCGCCCCCTGGAGCCGTACTACCACAAGGACTTGGGCCTGGTCGTCGACCTCGGCGGCAAGGACGCGGTCTCCAAGCCGCTCGGCGTGGAGCTGCGCGGGGTGCCCGCCCAGCTGGTGGCGCGCGGCTACCACCTGATGGCGATGCGGACCAACGCGGCCAAGTTCCGGGTGGGCGCCAACTGGCTGCTCAACGCGACCGCCGGCGACGACTTCGTCCGCACCGGCTTCCTCGCCCGCCAGCCCGCCCGCCTGCAGGACTTCGAGTACACCGACGCGTACTTGACGAAGGACCAGGTCCGCGCGCACGCCCAGTCGCTGCTCGCCAAGGGCTGAGCGACGGCCGTACGGCGCCCCCGCGGCCGAGGCTGCGGGGGCGCCGTGTCACGCGGTCGGCGCGCCGTCGGGCGCGCGGTCACCGAGCGGTGAGGTACATCCCGCCCGCGTCCTGCCCGGCCGTGTTGCGGCACGCGTAGTCACCGCTCGGACGCGCCCACAGCAGCGTCAGGCAGCGCCCGACCGCCTGCTGGCCGTAGTAGTTGGGGTGCATCGACTCCTGCAGCACGCCCTGCGTGGAGTTGAGCCCGCCGTCCAGGAAGCGCGCCCACTCGCTGGTGGTCGCGGACGGGCCGGTGCTCGCGGTCGGCTGCTTGGTGGCCGTCGAGCAGACCTCGCGGCCCTGCAGCATGTCCGACAGGTCCAGGAACTGCGCGCCCTTGGCAGCGGCGACGCCCGCCAGCGCCCGCGAGATCTGCGGCACCATGGAGTCGCGGGCCCAGTCGGCGTCCCCGTCCCAGAACGGGCAGCCGCCGGTGTTGGAGCGGGTCCAGCCGCTCTCCGGGTAGCGCATCTCGGCGCCGCGCGGGATCGGCGACGGGTAGGACTGCAGCACCAGGCGGTAGTCCGACTGCGCGTAGCCGGCGTCGGCCATCACCGCGCGGACCTCGTCGACCGCCTTGCCGACCCCGGCCATCGCGGCGGGCATCCTGTCGTCGATCTGGGACTGCGCGGAGTAGTGGCAGTAGGAGTACCAGACCAGGTAGTCCTTCACGCAGGTGGAGATGACGTCCGAGAAGCCCAGGTCGTTGCCGCCGATCGACAGGGTGATCAGCTTGACGTTGTTCTGCCGTGCCACGGTGGCGAGTTGGTCGGCCTGCGGGGCCTCGCCCTTGAGCGACTGGCCGCCGTTGGAGGCGCGGAAGACGTTCGCGCTGACGGCTCCGGAGCAGGCCAGGTCGATCTCGTTCTGGGCCCCGGTCGAGGCGCTGAGCACCTCGGAGACGTCCGAGCGGTCGCATCCGCTCGCGGCGGTGGCGCCGTAGACCCGCGAGGCGTCGTACGCACTGCCGGTCCAGGCCCGGTCGGTGCCGTTGCGGCTGCCGCTGGTGCCCGCCGAGTTGCCCTTCCAGCGGCCGGCCTCGCCGGAGATGTAGCTGTCGCCGAGCGTGACGCTGGCGGTGGGCCCGGACGGCACGGCGGTCGGTGCGGCCGGTGCGGCGGAGGCCGGCGAGGCGACGGCCAGGCCCGCGACGACGAGCGGGAGCGCGAGGGCTGCGGCCAGCAGCCGCCGGCCGGGACGACGGGTACTGCGGGTGCTGCGGGTGTTGCGGGTCATGCTCGAACAGTTCTCGGGCACTGCGGAACTCCTGCGGCTCGATCCTCCCGAGGAATGGGGAACGGGAGGATGCCTGGGTGAGGGTGGGCCGCCGGCCGGTGGCGCGATGAAAGATGACATGCCCGCGCTCGCCACCGCTAGGCATCTGCGGGAGGTTTCCGCTTTTGTTACCGCCGGGTTCAGACCAGGCGGGCGGGCGACGACCGGATGCCGCCCGCGGTTCACGCCCGCCACACCTGCCCCACCCGGCCCACGGCGCACCGACCCACGGGCTCACACCAGCCGCGACCCGCCCCCGCCCGCCCCCAACACCGCCGCCAGGTCCTCCGCCAGCTCCCGCGCCTGCGCCGCCTCCAGCCGCGCCGTGGTGAACCGCAGCCCGGGCGGCGACTGGATCCGGTACCGCGCGCCGGGCGCCGCGACCCAGCCGCGCTGCACCAGGGCCGCCAGCACCGAGGTCTCGTCCGGCACCGGCACCCAGACGTTCAGTCCGCTCCGCCCGTGCGCCGCGATCCCACGGGCCGCCAGCTCGCCCAGCAGCGCGTCGCGCCGGGCCCGGTACGCGGCGGCCACCCGGTCCGCCGGCGCGGCGTCGCCGCGCCACAGCTCCGCGACGGTGCGCTGCAGCAGGTGGCTGACCCAGCCGGCGCCCAGCCGCATCCGGCCCGCCACCCGCCCGATCGTCTCCGCGTCGCCGACCGCCACCGAGACCCGCAGGTCCGGCCCGTACGCCTTGGCCGCCGAGCGCACCACCGCCCAGTTCCGGGTGCCGGGGCCGACCAGCGGGTGGTACGGCTGGTCGACCATGCCGTGCCCGTGGTCGTCCTCGATCAGCAGCACCCCGGGGTGCTCGGCCAGTACGGCCCTCAGCGCCTCGGCCCGCCGCGCGGTGAGCGCCGCCCCGGTCGGGTTCTGCGCCCGACTGGTGACCACCACGGCCCGGACGCCCTCGGCCAGCGCGGCGGCCAGCGCCTCCGGCAGCGGGCCCTCGTCGTCCAGCCGGACGGGCACCTGCTTCAGGCCCAGCGCGGGCAGCAGGTCGAGCAGGCTGCCCCAGCCCGGGTCCTCGACGGCCACCGCGTCGCCGGGGCGCAGCCGGGCGCCGAGGATCCGTTCGATGGTGTCCAGCGAGCCGGAGGCGACGGCGATCGGGCCGCCGGGCAGGCCGTCGGCCTCGAAGGAGGCGCGGGCGAGTGCGAGCAGCTGCGGGTCGACGGCGGCGTGCCCGTACAGCACCGGGTCGGTGCGCGCGGCCTCGGCGGCGGCCGCGAGGGCCGGGGCGAGGTCGGGCAGCAGGGCCGGGTCGGGGTTGCCGGTGGACAGGTCGCGGGCGTGCGGCGGGACGGGGATGCGGATCTGGTCGCGCGGGGTGAGCGCGGGTCTGGGCAGGATGCGGCTGCCCTTGCGGCCGGCGGTCTCGATCACGCCGCGGTCGCGCAGCAGCCGGTAGGCCGCGGCGACGGTGTTGGGGTTGACGCCCAGTTCGGCGGCGAGGTCGCGCAGCGGGGGCAGAGCGGTTCCGGGGGCGAGTCGCCCGCTGCTCACGCCCTGCTCGATGTGGGCCGCGATTTCGCTGGCGCGTCGCCCCTTCAGCGGATAGTCTCCTAGCACAAAGCAAATTATGCACTAGTACGTAGAGGATGTCATGTCAGCCACCCCGGAAGGGTCGCCCAGCTACTCCCGCACCGCCAGGACCACCCCCACCCGCTACCGGGACCGGGCCACCTGGGAGCAGGAGGCGATCCACGCCATCCTCGACAGTGCCTACATCTGCCACCTCGGCTTCGTGGTCGACGGCGCCCCCGTGGTGCTGCCGACGATCTTCGCCCGGGTCGGCGGCCGGCTCTACGTCCACGGCTCCACCGGCAGCCGCCCGATGCGCAACGCCTCCGGCGAGCAGGGCATGCCGGTCTGCGTCACCGTCACCCAGGTCGACGCGCTGGTGCTGACCAAGTCCGCGTTCAACCACTCGGTGAACTTCCGCTCGGTGGTCGCCCACGGCACCGCGCACCAGGTCACCGACCCCGAGGAACTGGACGTCGCGCTCGCCGCCCTGGTCGACCACGCGATACCGGGGCGCTCCGCCGAGGTCCGTCCGGCCAACGCCAAGGAGCTCGCCGCCACCGCCGTCCTCCGGCTGGAGCTGGACGAGGTCTCGGCCAAGACCCGCGAGGACGGCGCCGACGACGACCCGGAGGACGCCGACCTGCCGTACTGGTCCGGCCTGATCCCGGTCACCGCGGTGCACGGCACCCCCGAGCCGCACCCCGGCACCACCGTCCCGCTCCCCGCGCACCTGCGCGGCTACCCCCGCTGACGGGAGGCGCACCCGTGCTGATCAGATCCTGGGACCGCGGCGACGAGGCCGAGTGGCGGGCCTGGCTCGCCGAGGGCCGCGACTTCGGCCTGCTCGCCGCCAACGGCGGCCCCGGCGAGGGCCCGGTGCTGGTCCCGACCCACTTCCTGCTGGACGTCGAACACGGCGAGATCCTGCTCCACCTCGCCGCGCCCAACCCGCTGCTGGCCGCCGTCCGGGCCGACCCGAAGGTCACCCTCGCGGTCACCGACGGCTACGCCTTCGCGCCGGGCCACTGGCGCGGCGCACCGGGCACACCCACCAGCTACTACGCCTCCGTCCACTTCCACTGCACCGCCGAGGTGGTGGAGTCCGCGGCCGGCAAGGCGGAGATCCTCAACCGCCAGCTGGCGCACTTCCAGCCGGAGACGCCGGAGGTCCGGGTGGTGCCCGGCGAGGGCGAGTTGGCCCGGCAGCTGCCCGGGCTGCGCGCGCTCCGGCTGACCGTCGACGAGGTGCGGGCCAAGTTCAAGTACGACGACAAGAAGCCGGCCGAGGCACAGTACGCGATCGCCGACCGGCTCGCCGAGCGCGCCGACGGCCCGGGGCGCGGCCGGGACCAGTACGCCGCCGCCCGCGCCCAGTTGCTCCGCCGTCACCGGCGGCGCACCGACGGGCCGCGCACCGCACCGCGGGGCCCCGCCGGCCCCCCGGACAACGCCCCGCGCTCCGACCTCCCGCGCACCACCGGACGGCGCACCGACGGGCCGCACGCCACCGGCTGACCCCGGATCACCCGGTCGGCCGCCAACTCGGGCAGGTCGGCCGCCGCGCTGCTCGAATGTGAGACGAGCCCTGCCCACTCGGCGTCGGAGCGGGCCCGTCGACCCCCGGGAGCGCGCGTGTCCTCAGTCAACAGCCAACGGGCGGCCGGTGAGGCCCACCTCGGCCACGTGGTGTTCATCTCGGCGGCCGCCGCCATGGGCGGCTTCCTGTTCGGCTACGACAGCGCGGTGATCAACGGTGCCGTGACGGGCATCCAGAAGCACTTCGCGGTGGGCCACGGCACCACCGCCTTCGTGGTGGCCATCGCCCTGCTCGGCTCGGCCCTGGGAGCGGTGCTCGCCGGCCGGCTCGCCGACCACCTCGGCCGGGTCCGCACGATGCTGCTGGCCGCCGCGCTGTTCGCGGCCAGCGGCATCGGCTCGATGTTCCCGCCGAACATCGAGACCCTCGCCGCCTGGCGCGTGGTCGGCGGCATCGCGATCGGCATCGCCTCGGTGATCGCCCCCACCTACATCGCCGAGGTCGCCCCGACCGCCTACCGCGGCCGGCTCGCCTCCTTCCAGCAGATGGCGATCGTGCTCGGCATCACCGTCTCCCAGCTCGCCAACTGGGCGCTCAACCAGGCCGCCGGCGGCGAGTCCACCAACCACCTCGGCGGCATCCAGGCCTGGCAGTGGATGCTCGGTGTCGAGGCCATCCCGGCCCTGGTGTACGGGCTGATGGCGCTCGCCATCCCGGAGTCGCCGCGCTTCCTGATCGCCGACCACCGCGAGGAGCAGGCCCGCAAGGTGCTGGCGGAGGTCGAGGGCGAGGGCGTGGACCTGGACGCCCGGGTGGCGGAGATCCGCTCGGTGCTGGAGTCCACCCACAAGCCCCGGCTCAAGGACCTGCTCGGCGGCCGCTTCGGCCTGCTGCCGATCGTCTGGGTCGGCATCGGCGCCTCGGTGTTCCAGCAGTTCGTCGGCATCAACGTGATCTTCTACTACTCGTCCTTCCTGTGGCAGTCGGTCGGCATCAACGAGTCCAACTCGCTGCTGATCAGCCTCTCCACCTCGATCATCAACGTGATCGGTACGGTGATCGCGATGGCCCTGGTGGACCGGATCGGCCGCAAGCCGCTCGCCCTGGCAGGCTCGATCGGCATGGCGGCCGCGCTGGGCACCGCCGCCTGGGCGTTCTCCTACCGGGAGGGCACCGGCAGCACCGCCACCCTGGACAACACCCACGCCACCGTCGCCCTGATCGCGGCGCACGTCTTCGTGCTCTGCTTCGCCTTCTCCTGGGGCGTGGTGGTCTGGGTCCTGCTCGGCGAGATGTTCCCCAACCGGATCCGCGCGCTGGCGCTGTCCGTCGCCGCCTCGGCGCAGTGGATCGCCAACTGGGCGATCACCGTCAGCTTCCCGGACCTCGCCGACTGGAACCTCTCGGCGACGTACGTCATCTACGCGGCCTTCGCCCTGCTCTCCATCCCGTTCGTGGTCTTCTGCATCAAGGAGACCAAGGGCCGTGCCCTGGAGGAGATGGGCTGACCCGGCCCGCCCCGCCGAACACCCGCCGCACGCGGCCCGACCCACCGAGAGGAAGCCATGCCTGACCAGGGCGGCTCCCGGCAGAACGTCACCTTCCCGAGCAACGGCCGTACCGCGCACGGCTACCTGGCCCGCCCGCCGCAGGGGGTCGGGCCGGGCCTGGTGGTGGTGCAGGAGTGGTGGGGGCTCACCTCGCACATCGCCGACGTGGCCGACCGCTTCGCCGCCGAGGGGTTCACCGTCCTGGCCCCCGACCTGTTCGGCGGCGCCACCACCCACGACGGCGCCGAGGCCGCCCGGTTCAAGCGCGAGCTCCCGGTCGACCGGGCGGTGGAGGACCTGGCCGGGGCCGTCGACCACCTGCTCGCCCTGGACGGCGTGGTCGGCGACGCGGTCGGCGTGGTCGGCTTCTGCATGGGCGGCGGCTTCGCCCTGCTGCTGGCCGCCCGGGCCGGCGACAAGGTGGCCGCCGTGGTCCCGTTCTACGGCCTGCCGCCCGATCCGGACTTCGACTACCGCGGACTGACCGCCCATGTGCTGGGCCACTTCGGCGAGTTGGACGGCTCGATCCCGATGGCCGCCGTGGACGAGGCGGCGATCCGGATCGGCGAGGCCACCGACGTCCGCCCGGAGATCCACTTCTACCCGGCCGGGCACGCCTTCATGAACGACGAGAACCTGATCGGCACCCACGACCCGCTCCAGGCCCGGATCGCCTGGCGCCGGACCCTCACCTTCCTCTGGGGCCACCTCGGCTGAGGGGGCCACCTCGGCCGATGGGGCCGTCTCAGCCGAAACCCCATGCTCCGGGCCTCCGGGCGGGTAAACCGGATGGACACCCGTACGGCCCCACGGCATAGTCTCCGGGTGCCGACCCCACTCCCGTCCCCGCGTCGCTTCGCCTGGGCGAGCCGCAACTTCCGCATCCAGACCGCCGCCACCGTGATCAGCGGCCTCGGCAACGCCGGCGCCCCCATCGCCACCGCCTTCGCCGTGCTCGGCACCGGCGGCACCACCACCGAGGTCGGCTACGTCACCGCCGCCCGGCTCGTACCCACCGTGCTGCTCATGGTGGTCGGCGGCACCCTCGCCGACCGGCTGCCGCGCCACCTGATCATGGTCGCCGCCAATGTGTTCAGCGGGGTCTCCCAGGCCGTCCTGGCCGCCCTGGTACTGACCGGGGAGGTCCGGCTCTGGCAGATGCTGGCGCTCTCCGCGGCCGGCGGGGCCGGCTACGCCCTCTACTCCCCCGCCTCCGGCGGCATGATCATGCAGGCCGTCCCGCAGGAGCACGCCGCCCGCGCCTTCGCGGTCTTCCGGATGGGCCTCAACGCCTCCCAGATCGGCGGCGCCGCCCTCGGCGGCGCCCTCACCGCCGCCGTCGGCCCCGGCTGGGTGCTCGCCCTGGACGCGCTGTGCTTCCTGGCCGCCGCCGTCCTCCGCTTCTTCCTGGAGCCGGAGCAGGGCCCCGCGTCCACCGGCAGCAGCATGCTGCGCGATCTGCGCGAGGGCTGGCGGGAGTTCGCCTCCCGCCGCTGGCTCTGGGTGATCGTGCTCCAGTTCTCCGTGCTGGTCGCCTGCATCAACGCGGTGGAGTCGGTGTACGGGCCGACCGCCGCCAAGGAGCGCCTCGGCGGCGCGGGCGCCTGGGGCCTGGCGATGTCCGCCTACGGCGTCGGCCTGGTGGCCGCCGGCGTGTTGATGACCCGCTGGCGACCCCGCCGGATCCTGCTGGTCGGCAACTGGGGGGTCTTCCTGTTCGGCGTGCCCGCCGTGGCCCTCGCCGCCGAGGTGCCGCTGCCGCTGCTGGTCGTCGCGATGTTCCTGTCCGGCGCCGGCGTCACCGTCTTCAGCGTCAACTGGATGGTGGCGCTCCAGCAGGAGATACCCGAGGAGATGTTCTCCCGGGTGTCCGCGTACGACGAACTCGGCTCCTACTCGCTGGCCCCGGTCGGCACGGCGCTGGCCGGCCCCGCCGCCGTGGCGCTCGGCCTGTCCGGCGCGCTCTGGGCGTGCGCCGTCGCCTGTCTGGTGCTCAGCGCGGTCGTCCTGCTGGACCCGCAGGTCCGCCGGCTGAGCCGTCGGGGCACGTCGGACGCACCGGTGCCCGTCGGCGAGCCCGCGCCCACCCCGTGAGCGCCCCGTGCGCCCCGCGTGCGCCCGCCCGCGGGCAACCGGAGGTGTGCGAGGGTCGTCCGAACAGGCAGGAAACACCACCGCATCCGAGGGGCCACCGGTGCCGAAGCCACTGCTGTTCCTGGACGTCGACGGCGTCCTGAACCCGGTCTGCCCGCACCCGGACGCCGGGTTCGACGCCCACACCCTGTTCGGCTACACCGTCCTGCTGTCCGCCCGGCACGGCGCCTGGCTGCGCGAGCTCGCCGGAACGTACGACCTGGTCTGGGCCACCACCTGGGAGGAGCACGCCAACACCCACATCGCCCCCGCGATCGGCCTGGACCCGCTCCCCGTGGTCACCTTCACCGGCTACGTCCCGCAGCCCGGCGACCCGCGCGTCCCGCTGATGGAGCTGTTCTCCGCCGCCAAGTGGGCCCCGCTGCTGCGCTACGCCGACGGCCGGCCGTTCGCCTGGGTGGACGACGTCATCCCACCGCGGCTGGTCCGCCGCTCCCAGTGGCGCCGGGACCGCCTGCTGCTGCCCGTCGACCCCGGCCAGGGCCTGGAACGCCGGCACGTCGACCGGCTGCTCTCCCGTCCGCCGCGCGGCCAGGCGCTCTCGCTCAAGGGGTCGGAAGCCAGCTGACGTGCCCGGCCAGCAGGGCGTACCCGACGAAGGCCACGGTGTCGATCAGCGCGTGCGCCGCCACCAGCGGCATCACCCGCCCCCAGCGCCGGTACAGCAGGCAGAACACCACGCCCATCACCATGTTTCCGATCAGCCCACCGACCCCCTGGTACAGGTGGTACGAGCCGCGCAGCACCGAACTCGCCACCACTGAGGCTGGCCACGACCACCCCAACTGCCCCACCCGGCGCAGCAGGTAGCCGAGGACGACGACCTCCTCCAGGATGGCGTTCTGCCAGGCCGACAGCACCAGCACCGGCACCCGCCACCACACGTCCGGCAGCCCGGACGGCGCCACCGTGAGGTTGTACCCGGCCGCCTGCGAGGCCAGGTAGAGCGCCAGCCCCGACCCGCCGATCGCGGCCGCGACGGCGGCGCCCCGCCCCAGGTCGCGCAGCTTCTGCCCGAGGTCGAAGCCCAGCACCCGCAGCGTGACGCCCTCGCGCACCAGCAGGTAGCCGACCAGCACCACCGGCATCAGCCCGCGCCCGATGTAGTACAGCTGCCAGACGAGGTCCAGCCAGGGCCGCCCGGGCGCCCGCGAGCCGTTCAGCGTGGCGACCTGCTGGCCGAGCTTGAGCGGTTCGGTGAGCGAGCCGGTGAAGCTGATCAGCGCGCTGATCCCGCTGGCCCCGAGGGAGAGGCCGAGGACGATCAGCAGTTCCGCGCCGAACAGCCGACGGGTGGGCTTCGCGGTCTCCGGCGCGGTCGGGACGGTGGTCACGGGGGCTCCAGCGGAGGGGCGGTCGCTCCGGCCGTCGGCCGACCGCCGGAGCGATCATCCTGACACAACCGCCGGGACGCCCCGGCGGGGAGGCGGGTTCCCGGGGGTCAGCCCACCGGCCAGGTGTGCACCGGTTCCCCGCCTCGCATGTGTTCGGCGTAGCGCCTGGTCATCGCCGCGAGCGCGGCCGGCCGGTCCATCCCGTACTGCTCGCGCAGCCGGTGGAAGGTCGCGACCTGCCAGGACGCGCCGTTGGCGCGGCGCAGGCAGCGCTGCTCGATGATGCCCAGGTAGCGGTCCCGGTCGGCGGGCTCCACGCCCCACTCGTCGAGGCCCTGGTGGGCCATCGGCAGCAGCTCGTTCAGCACCAGGTCGACGGCGGACACGGTCTGCAGCCCGCCGCCGCGCCCGGCCCGCCCGGAGCGCGGCCACTGGAACACCGCGTCGATGCCGTACCGGGCGCCCTGCTGGAAGTTCTCGTCCGCCCGTTCGAACGGGAGCCGGGTCCAGATCGGCCGGGGCTGCTCGGCGAGCACCCGCACCAGCCCGTAGTAGAAGGCGGCGTTGGCCAGGGTGTCGGCCACCGTGGGCCCGGCCGGCAGGGCCCGGTTCTCCACCCGCAGGTGCGCCACCCCGCCCGCGATGTCGTACACCGGGCGGTTCCAGCGGTAGATGGTGCCGTTGTGCAGCCGCATCTCGGCGAGCCTGGGCGCGCCGCCGGAGGCCAGAACCTTCAGCGGGTCCTCGTCGTCGCAGATCGGCAGCAGCGCGGGGAAGTACCGCAGGTTCTCCTCGAACAGGTCGTACGCCGAGTCCACCCAGCGCTCGCCGAACCAGGTGATGGGGCGCACGCCCTGCGCCTTGAGCTCCGCCGTACGGGTGTCACAGGCCTGCTGGAAGAGCACCGGACGGGTCTCCCGCCACAGCTCCCGCCCGAACAGGAACGGCGAGTTGGCGCCGAGCGCGAGCTGCGGCCCGCAGATCGCCTGGGCCGCGTTCCACACCGAGGAGAACCGCTCCGGGGTCACCTGGAGGTGCAGCTGGAGCGAGGTGGCGGCGGCCTCGGCCACCATGGTGATCGACTCCAGCTGGAGGCGCTCGACCCCCTCGATGTCCAGGGCGATGTCCTCGCCGCGGGCGGCCAGGATCTGGTCGCTGAGCAGGCTGTACCGCTGGTTGTGGCTCATCGCGTCGAGCCCGGTGTGGGCGTGTTCCAGGGTCGGCAGGATGCCCACCATGACGATCCGGGCGCCCGCCTCGGCCGCCCGCCGGTCGGCGTAGCGCAGCCCGGTGTCGATCTCCTCGCGCAGTTCCTCGAAGACGTGCCCGCAGAGCCGGTGCGGCGTGATGTTGACCTCGATGTTGAAGCGGCCCAGTTCGGTCTGGAAGTCGCTGGAGCCGATCGCGCTCAGCACCTGCGCGTTGTTCATGGCCGGCAGGCCCTGCTCGTCGGCCAGGTTGAGCTCGATCTCCAGGCCCATCACCGCCCGCGGCCGGTCGAAGCGGTCCTCGCGGAGCATCCGTCCGAGCGCTTCGAGACACGCGTGGAGCTTGCGCCGGTACAGCTGTCGGTCCGCCAGTTCCGCGCGAGTCGCCACGACCTTCTCGCCCACGGTCCCCTCCTCCAGAGCCACCCCGTCGAGCACCCGGTCGACCGACCGTGCAAGCATCATGCCCACCTCGAAGATCGATACCCGAATGCGCCTACTGGCTTGCATTGCAAGGCATCTGACGGAAAATCAGACGAACTGTGGACTTGCCCGGCGCCACAGCCTGTGATAAACAGATCACCCTGTGCATCTGTTCGAATTGGTACAGCGCTCCGGCCGGTCCGCCTCGCCCCGAAGGCCCTCGTCGACGGCGGCGACCGCGCCGGCACCGCGATCCTGCACAACCGGACACGGCCGGGCCCCCGTCACCGAAGACGCGTCGTCCGCCACGCCGGTATGCCGCACTCGCACGCCGATCTCGCTTGGAGAGGCGGACCCCGCCATGACTCTGCAAACCCCCCAGCCCCCGCCGAGCGCACTGCGCGCCGTCCTGGGCGCGCTCGACTCGGAGACCGCACTGCGCCAGCCCGCCGCCGCAGCACTGCGTCATCCGACCGGCCCGCTGCTCCCCGCCCACCCCCTCGCGGTGCACGTCCTGACCGGCGGGCGCCCGGAGCTCCCGGCCGCCCGCCGCACCGGCTGGCGCTTCCTGATCAAGGACGGCGCCGAGGTGGCCGCCGCCGCCGAGGTGGTGCAGAGCGCCGAGGGCCACACCTTCTCCCACTTCACCGCGGGCCCCTACCTCGACTCGACGGTCCGGGCGCTGCGCGAGGCCTGGCAGCTCACCCAGACCTCCCGGACCCGCCAACAGCCCCGGCTGCTGACGTTCCCCGGCCAGTACGCCACGGCGCTGTGGCTGCACAGCCCCGACGGCGACCCGGCCGCCGACCTGCTGATCCCGCTGGCCCCGGCCCCGCTCGGCGTCACCGCGCACCGCGCCTGCCCGGCCGCCGAACTGCTGCCGCTGCTCGCCCGCGCCCCGCTCGCCAGGCCGCTGCTGCTCGGCTCCTCCTGACCCACCGACGCCCCCTCGGGCCGCCGGGCCCACCCCCCCGGCGGCCCGAGGCCCGACCCCCGCGCCCCCACGGCGGCCCCCGGGCCCCGGGCCGGCCGGCCCCCCCCCCCCCCCGGGGCCACCCCCCAAACGCGGCCCCCCCTC